>JAICSR010000550.1 GCA_025936795.1 Ktedonobacterales bacterium
CCGGGCTGGTGGGGGCCCCCTGCGGTCGTGAGCCCCCCCCCCCGGGGGGGGGGGGGGGCGGGGGGGTGCGCCCGCGCCTGGGCCTCACCTCACGCAGGCTGGAAACCCAAAGTGGCCTCTCACTTGCATGCGTGGGGGCGATGCGCTACGCTAAAGCGCGTAGCGTCGGCAGCCGCCTGGCGCATGGCAAATGACGCGCAGGATGCGACGGAGAGCGACACGACAGACGACGAGCGCAGAGCGGAGCGCATGCACACGCCGCTTGCGCTGTGGGGAGGATACATGGCCAAGCAGGTGACGCAAGAGGAGCGCTGGCGCTCAGTTGGTGAGCAGGCGCCGCTCGAAGCAGCCAGCATGCAGCCGACGTTCCCCATACCTGTGCCTCAGGCGCCCGCCGCCGCTGGGCAGAGCTACTACGACACGCGCTGGCCGCTGGTCAATCGCGCGCTGGCTGCGGCCGATCAGGTGACGCATGGGCGCGGGGGGCTGTTGCAGCGGCTCGCATCGTATCTGGTCATCGGCGGTACAGCGGCGGTCGTCAACCTGGGCATCCTCGCGCTCTTCTTCCATTATGGGTCGGCGAGCGTGCTGTGGTATCTGGTACTCGCGAATGTCGTCGCCTATGAACTCTCCATCCTGGCCAACTTCATCCCTAACGACTACTTCACGTTTCGCCATCTCGACGGGCACAATCGCTCGTGGTGGGCGCGCTGCCTGCGCTTCCACATCACCAGCCTGAGCGGCGTCGCGCTGACCTCGATCCTCTTTACCATCTTCTTCCACTTCGGCCTGCTCCCACTGGTGGCGCAAGCGATTGCGATCATCATCGCTACCGCCTACAACTTCACTGTTCATCACCTCTTCACCTACAGGCATAAATAGCTCGGCGGGTGATTTCAGCCGCCCGTTTGCTCTTACGCAATCCCTCGCTTTGCGATGGAACTCATAGCCTGCTCGCACTTGCGCAGTCGTCCCAGATGGTGCTAGCATGCGTTTTCGGGGCAATGAACGCCAGTCAGCAATGAGCCAACGGCGAGGCGTGGAGCATGCGACTCGAAGATTTGGGCGAATTTCCGCTCATCGCACGGCTCACCGCCGGGCTGGAGTCGCGCGCGGATGTGGCGCTGGGGGTTGGCGACGACGCCGCTGCGCTCGACCTCGGCGTCGGCCATCTGCTGCTGGCGACCTGCGACGCGCAGGTGGAAGGGATACATTTCCTGCCAAGTATCGCCACGCCGGAGGAGATTGGCCACAAGGCGCTGGCGGTCAACCTGAGCGATATCGCCGCGATGGGTGGCGAACCGCTCTGGGCGCTTGTCTCGCTGCTCGCGCCGCCTGCGCTCGATGTCGCGACCCTCGATGGCGTCTATGCGGGCATGCGCGCGCTGGCGCGGCGCTTCAACGTGGCGCTAGTGGGCGGCAATGTCTCCTCCACGCCTGGCCCGCTCACGCTGGACATCACGCTGCTGGGACGTGTCACGCGCGAGCGGATGTTGACGCGGGCAGGCGCGCATCCTGGCGACCGGCTGCTGGTGACGGGGCGCCTGGGGGCGGCGGTGACAGCGCTGTTGGCTCTCACCGCCACGCCAGCGCAGACCAGCCTGCCAGCGGAGGCGCTCGCCGAGGCGAGAGGCGCGATGGTGACGCCGCAGCCGCGCGTGCGCGAGGGGATGGCCCTTGCCGCCACGGGTGTGGTCAGCGCGATGCTCGACATCAGCGATGGCCTGGCGGGCGACCTGGGCCACCTCTGCGAGCGCAGCAACGTCGGCGCGATTGTCGAGCTGGCGACGTTGCCTGTGGACGCATCCACTCGCGCGCTCGCTCGGGCGCTCGGTCGCGACGCATCGCGCATCGCGTTGACCAGTGGCGACGAGTACGAATTACTCTTTACGGTCCGCCCCGATGGTGTGGCGGAGGCGGTGGAGGCGGTGCGCGCGGTTGGCGGCATGGCCACGGTGATTGGTGAGATGACCGAACCAGGGCAGGGCTTGCGCGTGCGCGAGCCAGATGGCGCGCTGCTCCCGCTTGATCCACGCGGCTGGGATCACCTGCGCGATGGGTCGCCAGGCTAAGCTGGGCTAAGTCTGGCTAAGCTTGACAAGGGCGCTGACGACGCGCG
>JAICSR010000523.1 GCA_025936795.1 Ktedonobacterales bacterium
CACCGACATCGTACCATGCGCGCCAACTGCCGAGTAGCCATCGAGTAGCCATCGAGTAGCCATCACGTCTTTGTCTACTGCGTCACATTCTGCCCATGCTGCCAGGCAAATCCGTTGTGCGCGAAAACACAATGGCCCTCTCGGTGAGTCTGATAGAGTAGTCGTCAATCATCGCAGACGCTGTTAGGCTGCTAGATCGAGGAGATGGAGGGGATATGACGCAACCAGGACAGTCCGAGAGCCGGTTGGCGCTTGTATGGAGCATCTGCCTGACGCTTGCGCTGGCGCTTGCCAGTTGCGCGAGCGGTGGCGCGCCTTCGGGCGCCTCGCCCTCCTCCAGCGCCTCGGTGAGCGCCTCGGCCAGCGCGACACACGCGTCAACTCCTCCGAGGGGCTTCGTCTGCGCCAACCTGCCCGGCTCCAGCGCGACCTACGCCTACATTGACGCCGATGGCCAGATGGCGCTGGTGAAGGGCTGCGCGGCGCCGATGGTGGTCCGCGCCAGAGCCGATCGGGAGCTTTCGCCAATCGCATTCTCCCCATCGGGCGCCTGGCTGCTCGCGTGGGATGGCCTCAGTAACGCGCCGGGGCCAGACACCCCAGCGTGTCTTGCGCTTGTCGCCGTCAGCAGCGGTCACGCCAACGAAATTTTGTAGCCCCAGCGGAACCGATCAGAATGTGTCGCACTGGTACAGCCTGATTGGCTGGGCAAGCGACGCCAGCTTCTATCTGGCGGATACCGCCCTGGACGCCTCGGTGACGGTGATCTTCGTCTCATTGCCCCAGCAGACACAGACAGTCGTGACGAAGTTAACATGGGTGGCCAGCGTGGCGAATGCCGAAGAGCCATCTGGCATCGCATTGCGTGGCGATGCGCTCTACTACGGCGGCTACATGTCCAAGAGCGAGGGCGGCGCGTGGCTCCATCGCTTCTCGTTGGTCACGGAAACGGATACGCGCATCGCGCGGCTGGGGCTGGCAGGTTTCGGTGGCTGCCAGGTTGATATCGCTCCCTGCCAGTGGACGGGTCCGTGGGACATCAGCCGCGATGGGAACACGATTGCATATCACAATCCAGGTCCAACGCAGTCACTCTCTGACACGACCATCGAGGCGAATACCCCGCTATATCTCGCCGCGAGCGATGGCTCCAACATCAGGCGGCTATTCCCCAATCAGGCAGTGGGAAAAGGCTTCAATCAGCCGACGTTCTCACCCGATGGGCAATACGTCGTGACCTCGTTCGCTAGCCCCACTCCTGCACAGGTCGGCGCCGTCGTCTTCGAGCGGCTGAGCAGCGGCGCCACGACGACCGCGCCCAATGGGCTAGAGTGGCAAAGCGGGACGTCGCAGCCAGGTGTTGCCGTGATGTATAACACCACGACGAGCAGCGGCCCGGACTACATCATGCATCTCGAACTGCTCAACATCGCGACGGGCGCGCACACGCCGCTGCAGCCGGGCAGCCGCAGCTACGTCTGGGCGTGACCTCACGCCACGGCGCTGATCCATAGGTGGGTTAGGAGGGCCAGGCTCTGCCAGACCACCTTTGGATCAGCGTTCATCCACAGTTGACGGCTCCTTGCGCCGTGCGGTACACTAACGCAGCGTCATCCGCTGACGCATGCCGATGTAGCTCAGTGGCAGAGCAACGGTTTCGTAAACCGTAGGTCGTGAGTTCAAATCTCACCATCGGCTCCACGAACAAAGCCTGTGAAATAGACAACAAGAACGCCCAGATTCACCTGCGCTCCCTACGCAGGCGACTCGGGGCGTTTGACTCAGTACCGCGAAACGTGGGTCTACTTTTCAGCCTTAGCTGCTTCATAGCGCGCTGCGCAAGCAAGGCATGCGCTATCGCCTGTGTCGAGAAGCAATCGCATGATCCGTTCATCATCATGCTTCATACGCGCCTCCCATGCGGCGCCATTCCGCGCTTCGAACTCGACAGGCGCGAGCGCCTGGAGCGCCAGATATGCCCTATAGCAGTTCGCTGCCTCAGCTCGCCACAATTCAATGGCCTTGGGTGTCTTGGGGGTTACAGTTGCCATATGCGCTCCTTTTCGCCACGTCCGGGCAACAACACGACAGCATGTCCGTTCGGCATTGTGTCACAGGCGCATGCTTGGCGCTAGCCTCAGGCAAACAACGTCCGATCTAGCGCTTCATCTGCGTCGCGTTGCATGCTTGGCAGCACATGCGAGTACCTATCGAGCGTCAGCCCGACGCTGCTATGTCCTAACCGCTCGCTCACGATCTTAGCGTTGACACCTTGGAGCAGCATCATACGTGTGATGCGAATCATATCAGTCGTATCTGGTCATGTCGACGCAACTCGCGTAAGACGCCTTGGAGGCGTGGGAGGCGCGCGTCGGGTGAGTCAGGCCTG
>JAICSR010000090.1 GCA_025936795.1 Ktedonobacterales bacterium
CTCAATAGCAGCCATCGGCTCTACTTCTCCACCGCTCGTCGGCAAGAGCAGGACCACCAGGATACGCTGGTCAGCCTGGGGCTGAGCTTCCCCTATCATGTCTTCAGTTTCCCCGCAGGCACATTCGAGAGCGCGAAGAATATGCTGGCCTTCGGTGAGCAGTTGGAAGGCATCTTCATCGGCGCCTACCTTGGCGCGATCAAGGCGGCGGCCAGCGAGACCAACACCTTCATCGCTGAGGCGGCGGCGCAGATTCTCGGCGTTGAGTGCGAGCATCGCGTGCTGATTCGCGACATCGCGGGCGAAGACCCGCCAAACAACCGCGTCTTCGAGGGCAATCTCTCCGCAAATGGCTCTACCGTCTACGCCTCGGCGGGTGACGCGGTCAATGCGCTGCTGGCGCTGGGCGTTGGCGTCGTCAGCTAAGACACTCCCACCCCAGGCCAGCGCACGTGGATTGGGGATGCGCGCGTATCTGCTTGCATCCAGCGTGACGTTGGCGCCTGCTCGCTTCCTCCCGAACCAGGCGGGCGAATGCCAGCGTCACGCGCGCACAAAGCAGCCCCTCTCGCGCACATCGCCAGTGCGCAGGAGGGGCTGTGTTTTGCTCCCCTCGCCCTCTGAGAGAGGGGCCGGAGGTGAGGTCGCGCCAGCTACATCATCTCCGCCATCAGTTTGTCGAGCGCGCTCTTTGAGGGGCGCAGTTGCTCCTCGCTGAGCTGCGCGAGCGGCGTCGCGGGGAGATGCTCGATCTCGCCCAGGCTCTGACGGCTCTCGTCGAGGTAGATCAGCCCGGTGATTAGCTCCTGGCTGCGGTGCGCGTCCTCCAGCAGGCGCATGGCGGCGTAGCGATCGGTCGGGTCGTGCTTGCCGTCGAGCTTGCGCAGCCGCACAATCGCGCCGTCGTGCATCGTGACATCCACCGACTCGCCCTCGGCATAGTCCACCGTGATCTCCTGGCGCGCAGGGATGAAGGAGAACTCGTTGATGATCTCCTCATGCGCCTTGCCCCAGGCATAGCTCTTGGTCGAGTCTTCGTGGTCGTTGAACGAGACGCACGGGCTGATGATGTCGAGCACGGCGGTACCATTGTGGCTGAACGCCGCCTTGAGCAGTTGCTCCACCTGGCGTGGGTCGCCCGCGAAGCTGCGCGCGACGAAGCCGCAGTCGGCGACCAGCGCCTCCAGGCATACGTCAATCGCGGGTAGCTCGTTCAGGCCAGCGTACTTCAGCTTCTGGCCCTCGTCCGCCGTGGCGGAGAACTGCCCCTTGGTCAGACCATACACGCCGTTGTTCTCGATGATGTAGACCATCGGCACGTTGCGCCGCACCATGTGCTTGAACTGGCCCAGGCCGATGCTACCCGTGTCGCCGTCGCCGCTGATGCCCACCGCCGCCATCGTGTGATTGGCCAGCAGCGCGCCGGTCGAGATCGAGGGCATGCGCCCATGCAAGCCGTTGAAGCCATGCGACTGATTGAGGAAGTAGGCGGGCGTCTTGCTCGAGCAGCCGATGCCGCTCATCTTGATCAGGCGGCTGGGACGAATCGAGAGGTCATACGCCACCGAGATGATGCGCGCCGAGATCGAGTCGTGGCCGCAGCCCTTGCACAGGGTTGACGCCTTCCCTTTGTAGTCGTTCTTGCTCAGGCCGATGAGGTTCAACCCACTGGCCGGTGGTTCCTGTATCGCAGACATGAGGCTTAGCGCTCCTGTTCCAATGTAGCGATTGACCGCGAAATCCATTGAGCCGTCAGCGGCAGGCCGTCGCAGAGCGAGACACTGCGCATCTGCGCCGCGCGCGTCGGCAGTTCCGTCTGGAGGATGTGGAGCATCTGGCCGTCGAAGTTGTTCTCCACCACGTACAGGCGATCATGCTGCTCGGCGAAGCGCGTGAACTCTGGCGTTGTGGGCAGCGCACGCAGGCGCAGATAGCTGGTCTTGACGCCAGCCGCAGCCAGCATGTCGCGCGCCTCGCGAATCGCCGGGTCATTCGAGCCGTAGCTGATGATGCCAACCTCGGCGCCCGCGATGTCGTCAACGATTGGCGCGGGAACCAGCGTGCGGGCATAGTCGTGCTTGCGTCGTAGCCGTTGCAGGTTGGCCTGCCACTCGTCAGGCTTCTCGGTATACTCGGCGCTGGCGTTGTGGCCGCTGCCGCGCACGAAGTAAGCCGCCAGTGGGTGATCGGTACCGGGCAGTGTGCGCGGGCCGACACCGGTGCCGTCGTCCTCATCGCTGTAGCGCTTGAAGCCGCCGAGCCGTTCGAGGTCCGCCGCGCTCAGCACCTTGCCCCGGTCGAAGGGCTTGTCTGGATAGGCGAAGGCGTCGCTCATCCACAGATTCATGCCCAGATCGAGGTCGCTCATCACGAAGACCGGCGTTTGCAGGCGGTCGGCCAGGTCGAACGCCTGCCAGCCGAACGCGAAGCACTCCTCCATGCTGGAGGGCAGCAGCAGCACATGGCGCGTGTCGCCGTGGCCGAGGTAGTAGGCCATCAGGATGTCGCCCTGCGAGGTGCGCGTGGGCAGGCCAGTGCTTGGCCCCATCCGCTGGATGTCCCAGAGGACAATCGGGGTGTCGGTGAAGTAGGCGAAGCCCGCGAACTCGGTCATCAGCGAGATGCCAGGGCCAGAGGTCGCTGTCATCGCACGCGCGCCCATCCAGCCAGCGCCGACGATCATGCCAATCGCCGCCAGCTCGTCCTCCGCCTGGACGATGGCGTAGGCGCGCTCGCCGGTCTGCTTGTTGACGCGCAACTCCTTGGCATAGTCGCTCAGCGCGTCTACCAGGCTGGTCGAGGGCGTGATCGGATACCACGCCGCGACGCTGACGCCACCAAAGATGGCGCCCAGCGCGCCAGCGGAGTTGCCATTGATCAGAAGCTTGCCAGCGGTCTTGTTCGAGCGCTGCACGCGGAAGGGGTCGCGCTTGGTGATGTTCTGGCGGGTGTACTCGACCGCCGCCAGGACCACGCCGAAGTTGAGGTCAATCGGCTTCTGCTTGCCACCGAAGTGTTCGGAGATGGCCTGCTTGATCTCGTCAAGCTCAATGCCAAGCAGTTCGGCCAGCGCACCGACATAGACCATGTTGGCGACGTAGGGGCGTAGCTCGGCATTGGCGCCAGAGTCCTTCGCCATCTGCTGCACAGGCAGCGCGTAGTACGTGATGTCGGTGCGCTCTTCGGGCAGCTTCCACTCGGTCGGGTAGATCAGCACGCCGCCCGGCGAGACGCTGGCGATGTCCTGCGCGGAGGTCGCCTTGTTGAGCGCGACGACCACCTCGGCGCTATCGCGGCGGCCCACATACCCGGCCTCGCTGACGCGGATGTGGAACCAGGTGGGCAGCCCCTGGATGTTTGAGGGGAAGATATTTTTGCCGCTCACGGGGATGCCCATACGGAAGAGGGCGCGAACCAGCACATTATTGGCTGTCTGGCTGCCTGACCCGTTGACCGTGGCTGCCACGATGCAGAAGTTGTTGACTCCCGCCGGGCTGTCATGGAGGTCAGTCGCAAGCGGACCTCGCTGTACGCTCGTGGTGCTCATGAACTCTGTAGCGGCGACGGCCTGAGCGGACTCAGGAGCCGGCGTCGCTCCTCCTTTCGCTAGCGCAGTGCGCGCTCCGCTGACGTTTTCTCGTCTATCATACCCGCATGGCGAAGTGGCCACCTGGGTCGAAGCTAACCTGGCGCCCAGACGCCGCATCGCGCGTCGCGGCGATCTCAGCGGCGCTCAGACGGGTAGCGGAATCCTGGGGCAGAAGCCGATGTGCGTGGGCGCAAGCGGTTACTTCGCGCGATCTCCGCGATCTCCGCGATCTCATCGCAGTCGCTCTGTCGCATTGGAGCGTCACGATACCTGCCGCATGCAACCCGCACTCAACCACATCGGCGCCCCTCTATTATAGCGCGCTCAAAGTCGCAGGTGTGTGTGACTTTAGTCGGGAATGCGGCTGTGCGCCAGCTAACAAGCTAGCGCACTTGACGAGTGGCGTATGCTTCAGAAAAGCAAGGAGATACACGCGGCTCGCCGCCTCATCGCTTGCTCTGCCGCTGTACGCGCCTTCGCGCGGCAGAGTCTGGGAGCGATGAGCTGCACGCCGCAGTCGTCCTGTGACAGAGGCTCGAAGTGGTCACACACGAGAGAGATGAGGATCAATGAGCTGGTTTGGTTGGCTCCGTCGCACACCTGGCAAGGCGCAATCTGGCGCCATGACGCTTGAAGGTTCCATGACGGACGTCGTCGCTGGGCGGGAGCGCGTGGTGGGCCTCCCGTATGCGCTACCCGCCGATGGCGAAGAGATCAATCGCCTCGACTTCCAGCACTACATGCTGCGCTTCGCGTTTCAGGGGAATTACGCTGCGCCGATTACCCAGCCTGCCAGCATTCTCGACGTTGGCACGGGTACCGGGCGCTGGGCGATGGAGATGGCGCAGACCTTCCTGAATGCGAATGTGATCGGCGTTGATGTCAAGCCGCCTGCGCTCGACGCGCGCGCTTCCGCGCGGCCCGAGGCCGACATCCGCCCGGCCAACTATACCTTTGTTCCTGGCAACCTGCTCGAGGGTCTGCCTTTCGCCGATCAATCCTTTGACTTTGTTCACCAGCGCCTGCTCTTCACGGCGATTCCGCATGGCCGCTGGCCATCCGTCTTGCAGGAGTTGATGCGGGTCACGCGCTCCGGCGGCTGGGTGGAGCTGGTGGATTCGATTGGCCTGGCGAATGGCGGGCCAAACGTCGAGCAGTTGATGGACTGGATTCGCCAGTTGTCTGGCCGCCGCGGAGTGGACCTGATGGATGGAAGCCGAATCGGTGACTATGCGCGCGAGACACCGCTGCTGCATCAGACCGCTCGGCGCATAGACTTGCCGACGGGAGTGTATGGCGGCAGGTTGGGCAGGATGGTGGCCACCGATTTCTTCTCGGTCTGCGGCGGCTTCGGCGGCGTGGCGGTCGCCCAGGGCATCACCTCGCAATCAGCCTGGGACACCATCCTGGAGCGTGCGCAAGCTGACCTCACGCAGCCCAATAACCGCTGTGTCACCCCCTTCTTCATTGCGTTTGGCCAGCGCCCCTAAACCGTCTTGTGAGGTCGTGTATGGCGCGACCTCACCCCCTGCCTCCTCCCCTCGCGAGGAGAGGGGGAAACGGCGCAGGCGTCGCAGATCAAAACGGGTAAAACGGCAAGTCCGGGAAGAAATGAGCGGGCTGGTACTGCGGGGGCAGCCAGAGCGTGACCCGCACCATGCCAGTCGCGGTTGGCGGCGCCACCTCGATCTTCCCGCCAATTTCTTCCACTGCGCGGCGCATGCGTAGCGCCTTCGCGACGTTATCCGCTCGTCCGAGCAGCGCTTGATAGGTCTGCATGTCGTCTTCCTTCATCTCCCAGGTCATCTGAGGAGTATCGTCTCGAACGGACACGCTTCCTCGCATGTCTCCACGTTCAACGCGCTCTGCCTGCTATCATAGCGGCGCCTGTCAAGCAGACGATGACGCGCGAGGCCAGCGCATCGAAGGGGCAAGCATGACTTGGGGAGTGCAGAAAGCCCCTCTCCCACCGCAGCAGGGGAGGGGCTGGAGAGGGGGCGCTGCTACTTCAGCGCCTGCGCGATGGCGCCGCAGACGTGGCTGACGATGCTCACCCCAGAGGAATATGAGCCTTGCTCGCCGGTATAGACGGTGACGATGTAGGTCTCGCCGCCGACGGTCACGATGCCCGACGTATTGACTGCCCACGCGCCGTCTGGCCCTGGCACCCAGCCATCCTTCATCGCCACCGTCGCGTTGGCGGGCGCCGTATCGCCGACGCCGAAGCGCTGGTCGCTCTCGATGCTCTGCATCAGATGGAAGGCCAGCGCGCGGTCGGCGCTATTCAGCACTTTGCCTTCGTGCAAGAGGGTGAGCACGTGCGCCATGTCGCTGGGAGACCACTTCCCCCAGCCCCAGCCATTCGGGTTCGGGCTGTAGTTGGTGATGCCCCATGAATGCATGTAGCCCTGTTCGCCGGAGCCGTCGCCAATCGTGTCATAGATGACCTGCGCCGCGTTGTTGTCTGAATGCTCGATCATCGCGGTCAACACCGACATCTCGTAGCTATTTGGCCCACGATTCTGCGACTCGATCATCGTGAGGTAGGAGACCATCAGCGGCACCTTGGCTGAGCTGGCCATGATGAAGGTGTTATCTGGCTGATAGGTATACAGCGTATTGCGGGTGATGTCGTAGGCGACGGCGCCCACATTACCGCCCAGACCACTCAGGTAGCTGGCGAGGCTGGGCGAGAGCGCGTCGAAGCCCGCTGTGGCTGGCCCACTGGATTGGGCGCTGCTCAGCGCGCTGGCGGCGACCCACGCCGAGCCGTTGCGGGTGGGGCTGCTCCAGGTGGCGGCATACCAGAGCGCGCCCTGACTCCACTGCGCGGCGCCCGTCAGCGTGACAGGCGCATTGGTGTTCAGGCTCACCGCGAGCGCGCTGGCTCCCGGCGCACTACGCAGCGCGCCATCCTGGGTGGTCCAGAGGCGCCCGCCAGCAGTGGGATGCGCAGCGGGCGCGCCGAAGGTATGCAGGTAGTCCAGCCCGATTGGCTCCATCGTGGTCGCCTGCGGGCTATCCAGATCGCTCACGATGATCGTCTGCCAGAATGCCTGCGCGAGCAGATGATGTGGCTGGCCTGCGCTGTCGTTGACGGTGACGCTCAGTGGCTCGGTCAGCGGCTCGCCGATGTCGCGCTGCCAGCCGTGCGGCGCAATCTGCGTCTGGTTGATGAAGGCCCAGATCGCTGCGGGGATGCTGTGACCAACCAGTTTGCCGCCGTGCGACCCTTCGACGATGAAGGCGTGTGTTCCCCCTAGCACAAGTGTCTGTGGCAGGGGCGCATTGGCCTTGATCTGGCTGGCGGCAGTGGTGGGCTGGGGAACCAGCGCCACGGGCAGCGTAGCCGCACGCAGCTTCGCGTAGGTGAGCGCGCTGCCCGCGCCGCCAATCGGCGCCGCGCTGCCAGCGGCGAGCAGCGCATGGCTCAGCGGCAGCCATTCGACATGGTTACTCGCGTCGAGGTCGCCGTCGCTCACCAGGCCCGGC
The DNA here is from genome assembly GCA_025936795.1 of Ktedonobacterales bacterium. Lineage (GTDB taxonomy): Bacteria > Chloroflexota > Ktedonobacteria > Ktedonobacterales > JADMIN01 > JAKAIY01. Next base: position 7,082 of record JAICSR010000090.1, read on the forward strand.
TCCAGGCCAGCAGACGATGTCACACTGGCGGCTGGCTTTGTGTCGCTTGTACGCAGCAGCGCGCCGTTGGCGAAGAATTGCACGAGGCCGAGGTTGCAGGTGAAGGCTGGCGTCACCGCCGGGCCGAGCGCGCTCTGGCCGCCACGCGCGGCATAGCCTGCCGCGAACTGCGCATCTACAGGATAAGTCTGTGCGCCAAAGCTGGCGTCGGTGGCGGCGAGTGGCGTGGTGGTGGTCGTATTGGCCCAGGCGCTCGCCCCGCGCGGGATGCGATCTGGCGGGCCACCAAATGGCGAGGCGAGGCCCAGCGCTGGCCAGAGGACGCTCGCCAGCAGCGCGGGCAAGAGCAGTAGCAGCGCCGCGCCCGCCAGGCCACCCCAGAGCAACATGGGCGCTCGCCGTGGACGCTGGAAGGGCGTCAGCCGCAGTGGCACGACGCGCTCGTCAAGCACAGTCGCCGCCGTAGTCTTTTGCGTCGGGGCGTCCGATACATCTGGCAGGGCGCTTGCTGCGTCTGGCGTCAACGCTGCGGGCGGCGCATCCGCCGTCGGCGCTGGCGTCGCTGCAAGTTGCTCAACGTCAAGGGCGGATGGCTCGGAAGCGTCAGCGGGCGCGACGGGGAGCAGAGGCGCATCGGGCATCGGCGCACCACTGGGCGGCGTCATAGCGACGAGCCGCATCGTCGCATCGGTAGATATGTCGGATGCGTCGGATGGCATGGGACTATCGGTACTACCGGGCGCTGCGGGCGTGTCGCTGGCGCCGGCTGGCGCCAGTGGCGCGCCCGCCTCGCGCTCAGACGCAGATGTCCATTGCTCTTTGTCGCTCATCGCCACTGGAACTGCTTCCTTTCCTGCGCGCAGCCATGCGCTCGTGCCAGCAAGCCGCGATTCTGGCGCCAACATCTCGTGCGGCGCCGCGCGACGGTTCGAGCGCGAAGGTGAAAGGTGATGCGTCACATCGGGACGGTCATCGGTTATAACGTGTGAAGGGCCGTGTGATACTCAGGGTGTCCTGAGGAATCGTTGAGAACACACGCCGGGCGCCCGCGATGCGCGCCGAGAGAGGATGACGAGAGGATGACGAACTGGCTTGCCAGCGACGTGGCGCAGTGGCTCATCACACTGGGCGGCATCATTCTGGTGAACATCGCGCTCAGCGGCGACAATGCGCTCGTGATCGGCGCCGCCGCCAGCCGCTTGCCCCAACGCCAGCGCGCCATCGCACTGCTCTGGGGCGGGTTGGCGGCGGCGATTCTGCGGATCGGGCTGACGGGCCTCGCCAGCGAGTTGCTGCTGATTCCGCTGGTGCAGAGCGTGGGCGGCGCCGTGATTCTCTTCATCGCGATTCGCATGCTGGCGCCCGAAAAAGAGGATGGCGGCGCTGCCAGCCACGCCTCTGACCGGCTACTCCCCGCAATTCTCTCGATCTTTATCGCCGATTTCACGATGTCCATAGACAATATTCTGGCGATTGGCGCGCTGGCGCGTGGCAATCTGTCGCTGCTGGTGATTGGCCTGCTGGTAAGCATTGCGCTGCTGCTGCTGGCCAGCGCAGTGGTCGCCCAGCTGATCAGTCGCTTCTGGTGGCTGATGGACGTTGCGGCGCTGGTCCTGGGCTATCTGGCGGCGCAACTGGTGCTCCAGGACCCCATCGTCTCGCACGCCGCCGACCTGACGGGCGTGCGGGCGACGGCGCTGACGGTGGGCGTGGTGGTGGTCGTGGGCGTCATCGCGTTGGCGCAGCGCTTCGCCCAGGCGCGACGACGGCGCAAGGGTTTCATCGCCGATGCCACCGCGACCACTGGGACCGTCGCTTCGGCTACAGAGGAAGCTGAAGCCGTCGAGACGCCGGACGCTGGGCGCTCGGCAAGCTGAGGCTGTCGGCTGGAGCGTATCAGCGCAGTTGCGCCTCATCAATCGCCTGAGCGGCGGAGGCGACACGTCGGCGCTCGTCGCGCAGCACCTGCGCAAGCCGCTGAATGGTCTCCTCGCCCAGCGCTGTCACTCGCACCTGAACGATGCGGCGATCCTCACCGGGGCCGTTTGGCTCGCGACGAACCAGCCCGCGCTCCTCCGCGCGATTCACCAGGCCAATGACGGCATTGTGCCGCACCTGCAATCGTTCCGCCAACTCGGTGATGTTCGCCGTTTCGCGGTTGGGGAAGCCGCGGATGGCGAGCAGCAGGAAGTACTGCTGCGGGGTCAGGCCGATTCGTCGCGCCTCGACCTCGGTCTTGCGCGAGAATCGTCGCAGCGCATAGCGTAACGACGCGACGCCCTCGATCTCAGACTTACTCAAGGGCTGGAGTATGGTCGTGACCTGCTCAGAGCCTGCTCGGCGTGGCGCGCGTGTGCGTGGCCTCTCGTCACCTGATGGCGTTGTCACGATAATCGGCGCAGGAAGCCACTGGGCTTGTCGCCCATGCGGAGGAACGCGCCGCCGCCCACAGGCGGCGCCTACCCTTCCCGCGCCTCTCCTTTCTTTGTCGTATACTGCCTGTGTGCTCAGACACCCTGGTTCGCCAGGGACAACGGTTCAAACAGCACAGTTCCACCTGAACGTTCGTGGGTTCCCGGCAGGAACCGTTGCTGGGGTAAAACATCCAACGTCCGCATCCGATGATGCACCTGCGGCAGAGTTTCGGCGCTGCCGGGCCGCTGTCATACAGCCAAACGCAGCAGCTTTGTCGTTCCGGGCTAGCTGCAAGCCGCCGTCCCTTGAGGACGTGCGGTATATGACAAGCCCCTACCCTTCCACTGGACATCTCACATGGACATCTCACGCGCTCATGTCCGCTTCTGTCATTCTACGATGGAAAATGTGTCGCTGTTAGAGTTCTTGCGCCTACCGGAGATAAAAACGCACGTTGTCGAATCTCCATGCGTTGAGGGCAGCCCGGCTACACTATAGTACTGCGTAGGAGTCCTGCATCGCGCTGCATGCGCATCCACCTTCGACCTGCCAGAGATGGTCACTTGCCCCACGACTCTGCACGCTCGCGCGTTATGCTGTGTTGGGAACGCACGACAGGCGCGGACACGAACGGAGAAGGTAGCCGATGCGAATTCTGATCTCTGGCGGCGGCACGGGCGGGCATATCTACCCCGCGCTGGCAGTGGCGAGCGAGCTGCGCGACCGCTATGGCGCGGAACTGCTCTTCATCGGCGACGCGCATGGGCTGGAGACTACGCTCGTGCCAGCGGCGGGCATCCCGTTCGCGGCCATCAGCGCAGGCAAGCTGCGGCGCTACCTCTCCGTGCGCACCTTCACCGACCTGGGACGCATCCCGCTGGGCATGGCACAGGCCTACGCGCATGTGAAGCAGTTCCGGCCAGACGCCGCCTTCACCAGTGGCGGCTATGTCTCTGTGCCAGCGGGCATGGCCGCGCGGCTGACGGGCGCGCCGCTCGTCATGCACCAGCAGGATGTGCCGCCCAATCTCGCCAATCGCCTGCTCACGCCCGTCGCCACGCGCGTCACCGTCTCATTCGCCGCCTCGCTGCCCTACTTTCCCAAGCAGAAGACACTGCTCGCGGGCAATCCTGTGCGCGCCGAGGTCTTGCAGGCGGCGCGGCTCGACCCGATGCAGGCGCGTCGCCGCTTCGGGCTGGATGCTCCGCTGCCGATCGTGCTGGTAACGGGTGGCAGCCAGGGCGCGCGGCGGCTCAATCAGGTGGTGGCCGCAGCGCTGCCGCGCTTGCTGACCACCTGCCAGGTGTTGCATGTCAGCGGCGAGCTGACCTATGAGGCGACGCGCGCGCAGGCCGAGCAGGCGCTGGCCGCTACGCCAGAGCTACGCGCACGCTACACGCTCTTCCCCTATCTGAAGACGGAGATGCCTGAGGCGCTGGCCGCCTGCGACATCGCGCTGTGCCGCTCCGGCGCCGCTACCCTCGCGGAACTCTCGATCATCGGGCGGCCCAGTCTGCTCGTGCCGCTGCCACCGGGCTTCACTGGCTCACCGCAAGCGGTCAACGCCGCTATGTTCCAGAAGGCGGGCGCGGCTGAGATGATTCTGGACCGTGAGCTGACACCTGCGCGCGCCATCGAGTTGCTGGCGCCGCTGCTCGGTGACGCCAATCGTCGTCGGCAGATGTCGGTGGCCGCGCGCAAGCTGGGCCACCCCACCGCCGCGCACGACCTCGCCGATCTGGTGGCTTCGCTGGCGGACGGAACCAGGCGCGCTTCGTGAGAATACTGAGAATACGCAGAAGGAGCCGATGGAGGCAGATATGAGCGATAATCAGGCGACGCGCGAGGATGGCGTGCCGCTCGCCGAGTGGACGATGCAGGACGGCCTCACCTATCAGGCGCTGGAGAATCCGCCCATCGAGCTACTGAGGAGCGTCAATCGCGGATTGGACGCCTACAATCGAACACGCATCGGCGACTACACCTATGCGCGGCTGGGCGTCTTTGCCTATGACATCCCTGAGCGGCAAACGCTGATTGGCGGCGTCTTCGGCGACCTGAGCTGGGACTGGCTGCACATCGACAGCCTCTGGGTGGATGAAGCATACCGTGGGCGTGGCATTGGCGGCGCGTTGATGCGCCACGCCGAGCAGATGGCCCGCGCGCAGGGGATCGTGAACGTCCATCTGGAGACGACGGGCTTCCAGGCGCTGCCATTCTATCTCAAGCTGGGCTTCGAGGTCTTCGGCGAGCTGCCCAACAAGCCTGCCGGGTGGAGTTGGTACTACCTCAAGAAGCTCGGCGCCCCACTCGCAGGGAAGTAGGCTGCTTCCTCCGTGCTATACTGCTCGGTAGCGAGTAGGCGCAGGCTGGTTGGAAGCGCCTTCTGTGGGCATGGAGTGGGAGGAGTTGCGGATGTCTGGCTCGGCGCATGTCTTCATCAGTTACTCCAGCAAAGACGCCGACATCGTCGAACGCCTAAAGCAGGCGCTGACGGATGCTGGCGTAAGGGTGTGGCTGGATCATGAGCGGTTGACGCCCGGCACACCCAACTGGCAGATGGCCATCCGCCAGGGGAGTGGGCCGGCGACAGCGGTCGTCGATGTCGCGTCGGAACCCGCCTCCCTCTCGCCCTATGTGATGGACGAGATAAGCTTGGCGCGTGGC
>JAICSR010000023.1 GCA_025936795.1 Ktedonobacterales bacterium
CGGCGGCGACGATCTCGGCCTCGTCGGGCGCGCCAGTCAAGACGATCTGCGCGCCGTGATCGCGCGCCAGCGCATCGGCGACGGCGGCGAATGACTCGGCTGGCCAGCGACGCGCCGAGGCTCGCGCCCCAGCATGGATGCCGATCAGCGGCCCGCTCTGCGCTGCGAGTGGCGCTAGCAATGCCCGCGCCTCGGCATGGTCAGCCGCCGAGAGCGGGAACTCCAGACGTGTGTCGTCGGTGGCGCAGCCCAGCAGGCGCACCAGCCCCAGTGCGCGCATCACCTCGCGCTGATCGTCTGGATAGGGCACGGCGTATGTGAGCTCGTCTGGCGCAGCGCCCTGAACATAGCCAGCCGTCATCCGCCCGCCGAGCGCCAGCGCGAAGGGATTGCTGGCCCCGCCGCTGCCGTGCAGCTGGATGACGAGGTCGTAGCCATACGCCTGCTGCTCTTTGAGGAACTGGCGTGTACGCGCCGCGTCGTAGGGCGCCTCGATGATGCCAGGCCAGCCAGGGAACTCGAAGAAGCGGTCCACGTAGCGCGCAAAACGCTGTGCAAAGCTGGCCGCCCAGGGCAGCCCGATCAGCGTCACCTCGGCGTGGGGGAAACGCGCTCGCAGCGCCCGCAGCGCTGGCACGGCGACCAGCAGATCGCCAAGCTGGAGCGCGCGCACCACTGCGATACGCGCGACGCGGACGCCGCGCAACGTCTCGCGCTGCCTGATGCGTGGAGAGCGGTTGGCTGTGGTCATCGGCTCTCCTCCAGCATCAGCGGCGCGTCCGTCAATTCGAGCGCGGGGCGGCGTAGACCGGATTGCGTCAGCAGCGTCTCAGCCGCCGCGACCACCTCCTCAGGTGAGATCGCCAGACACGGCTGCCCGATGGGACAGGCGAACAGATAGCACGGCTGGCAGGGCGTCGGACGGCGCAGTAGCAGGCTCTGGGTTGCGCGCGGACGCCACTGCGACTCAAGCTCGGTGCCAGCGTAGAGCGCGACTTCAGGCGTCATCAGCGCATCGGCCAGATGCATCGGCAGCGTGTCATTGCAGATGACCAGCGCCGCCTGCTCGATCAGCGCGGCATAGACGCCGAGTCGCTGTTCACTAGCCATTTGCGGCGTGCGCGGCGCCTCGTGCGCCACCGCCTGAAGCAGATCGCGCTCGCGCTCGACGCCTGTTACCAGCGTCTGCCAGCCACGCGCATCGAGCCGCCGCGCCACTGCGCCGAAGCGCTCCGCAGGATAGCGGCGGGCCTGCGCGCTCGCGCCGGGGTGCAGCAGGATGTAGGGCGCGTCGGCTGTGACGCCCAGGCTGCTGAGCAACTGGCGCGCCTCCGCTCGGTCGGCGTCGGTCAGCCTGACGCAAAGGCGCCGGTCATGCGCGACAAAGCCCAGATGCTCGACCAGCCGCAGATTGCGCTCGACCTGGTGCATCTCATCCGGCGCGCCGCGTAGCTCGGTCGTTAGCGCGCTGCCGCCGAACTCTTTCGACTCGCCCGCGCGTAATGGGATGCCCGCCAGATAGCAAAGATAGCCTGGCGTGTGCGGCGATTGACTGAACGAGGTGAAGATCAGCGCGGCGTCAAAGCGGCGCTGCGCTAGGCGGGTAATCAGCGCCTGCTCGCGCGCCGGATCGAAGGGGATATTGCCGCCGACATCCTGCCAGATGACGCGCTCCACGATCACCTCATCAATCCAGGGCAGCAGCGGCGCGGCGGTCGCCCCCGCCGGGCTGGCCAGCAGAGTGATGCGCGCCTGAGGCGCAGACTCCTTGACCGCGCGCAGGGCTGGCCCCAGCATGATCACGTCGCCGATGTTGTCCGGGCGGATCGCCAGAATCTCGCGCGCATCGAGCCAGTTTGTCGCTGGTGTCATCGGTGTCACTGTTGTCACTGTTGTCATAGCGCGCCTCCCTGGCTGGCGGCGTTTGCGGCGTGCGGCGTGGCTGAGCGGGCGGATGCGCGCTCGCTCGGATGCGACTCCAACAGCAGTTCCTCGGTCGCCGAGACGACCATTGCAGGCGTGACGAGCCGCAAGCATTCATGGCCATAGGGGCAGACCCGGCAATAGCAGAGGCGGCAGGCGACTTCGTGATAGAGCACGCGGCTGGGCACGCGCCACGGCCCCCACTGCTCCGGCGGATTGGTGAGCGCAAAGAGCGCCACCACAGGCGTCTTGAGCGCCGCCGCGATGTGCATTGGCCCGGTGTTGTTCGTGACGGCGACATCGGCCAGCTCGATCAGCGCGCAAAGTTCGGCGAAGGAGAGCGAGCCAGCGAGCGGATAGATGCGGTCGCGCACAGCGCCAGGCGTCGCAGCGCAGACCTGCTCGACCAGCGCGCGTTCATCGGGCGCGCCGGTTAGCGCGACGTTCGCGCCGAGCCGCTGGACGAGTAGCGCGACGACCTGCGCATACAGCTCCCACGGATACGTGCGGGCAGGCATGCTGCAGCCGGGATGGACGACCACCAGCGGCCGCGTGCGGTCTAGCTCCAGCGCCGCCAGCCGCGCGCGAACCGCACGGCGCGCCTCAGCGGGCGTCCGCAGCCGCAGCTCCGCGCTGGGAGCGGTCATGCCCAGCGCGCCGACCAGATCAAGCCCGCGCTCGACCTCGTGCATCATGCGCTCAGGATGTTTGTGGCGGGTCGTCAGCAGCGAGCCAGGGCCGTCTATCGAGGCGGCGGCGCGTAGCGGAATGTCCGCCAGATAGCAGAGATAGGCGGCTGGCAGCGCGCTCTGGTGGTACGAGCCGAAGATGATGGCCCCATCGAACTGCGCCGCCCGCAACGTCTCGATTATGCGTTGCTCGCGCTGGCTATCCTGCGGGAGCTGGCGCCAGGGGTCCATCCACGGCGCCGAGTAGACGATGGAATCGTCCACATCAGGGTCGAGCGCGGCCACCTGCGCGCCAACCGGACTGGCCAGCAGCGTCAGCCGCGCCTGCGGGAGAGACGCCTTGATAGCGTGCAGCGCGGGCGTCGTCACGAGCACATCGCCCAGATTGTCGAGGCGCACAGCGAGGATGCGCCGCGCGGATTGCCATTGCTCATCCAGCATGGGCGTGGTCTCCTTCCGCCTCGGTCACGCTTTGCGCATTCATCACGACATTCGCGGCATTCGCGCCGTTCGCCGTACTCGTCGCCAGCGAGACGACGCGCCCCGACGGAGACGTTGGCGGAGACGTTTCAGGCGCGCCCGCCAGCGGCAAGATGACCACGCGCCCGCCAACCGCGCGCACGGCCTCCGACTCTGGCAGCGTCTCATCGGCATAGTCGCCGCCCTTCACATGGATGTGCGGACGCAGCGCGCGGATGAGCTGCGCGGGCGTCTCCTCATCGAAGAGCATCGCGTAATCCACCGTTTCGAGCGCCGCCATCAGCGCCAGGCGGTCGCGCTCACTCGTGCGCGGCGCGCTGGCCAGCCGCTCGATGCTCTTGTCGCTGTTGACGCCGACCACCAGTGTGTCGCCCAGCGCCTTCGCCTGGCGCAGAAACTCGATATGGCCCGCATGCAGCACGTCGAAGATGCCATTGGTGAACACGATCACACGACCGGCGGCGCGTTCCAGGTCGAGTCGCGCTTGTGCGCGTCGCAGCGCGGCGCGACGTGCGGCTGGGCTGCTGGCCCACATCAGCGTGCGCTCATCACTCGCGCGCTCGCGCAGGCTGACCCGTTGCAACAATTCGCGATGCCCCACCTGCGAGGTGAAGCGCTTGCTGACGGCGATGCTGGCCGCGTCCACGCCAATGCGCGCCGCCTCATCGGGCGGCGCGCCAGTCGCCAGCGCCAGCGCCAGCGCCGAGGTGAACGAATCGCCCGCGCCGACATCATTGGGGCGCGCCACTGGATGCGCCGAGACATGCCAGTGGCGGCCATCGCACGCGGCCAGCGCCACGCCATCGCCCGCCAGCGTCACTGCGGCGATGCGTGTATCGAGGATGCTGAGCAGCGCCGTCGCCAGCCGCTCGCCTTCGCGGATGCGTGACTGCGGGTCGGCGTCGTGTTCGCCATCGCCCTCAGCGGCTTCGGCGGGCAGCGGCGTGTGCGCGGCGACGAGCGCGCGCGCTTCGAGCAGATTGGGGGTCACAATGGTCGCGCCCGCCTGGCGGAATCGTCCAAGCTGCTTCGAGTCCACAACTAGTGGGACGTCGTGACGTGCGCATGCAGCCGTGACCCGCTCGATCAACCCCTTACCTATTGCGCCATAGCAGTAATCCGAGACCACGACGACATCGCTCTGCGCCAGCGCGACCTCTGCGCCCTGAAGCAATCGCTGCTGCGTGGTGGCGCTGGGAGCATGCGTCGTGCCTTCATCAAAGCGCACGACATACTGGCCATCGGCGAGGATGCGTAGCTTGTGCTGGGTCGCAATCGTCGCATCCTCGACCAGCCAGCGGTCATCCACCCCTTGCTCGCGCAGCAGCGCGCGTAGCGTTGCGCCCGTGGCGTCGCGCCCGACGACACTGAGGAATGTGACACTCGCGCCCAGCGCCCGCAGATTGGCGGCGGTGTTCGCTGCGCCGCCGGGGAGACGCTGCTCGGCGACCTTGCGCACGACTGGCGCCGGACCCTCTACGCAGAGGCGCTCGGCGGTCCCTAGTAGATAGGAATCGAGGATCGCGTCGCCGATGATCAGGGCGCGCAGTCGGCGAAAGCGCCGCACCAGCTCAACCGCAGTTGTCATGCGCTCCTCCTGTCACGGCGCGCAGGCGCGCTCCATCGCTGGCGGCGTGGCTCGCCACACTCTGGCGCCACGAGGCTGGTTGATAGGTCACCTCGGGCAATGGACCCAGTCCCTCGACGCCGCGAATGATGGCGAGCGCGTGCAGCGTGTCGCGCGCCACGAAGGTGGGGCAGCGCATGGCGTGTTGCGGCGCCGCCTCGGTTCCCAGGTCCACCAGCACGGTCAGGCAGCCCGCCCGCGCGCCCGCCTCGATGTCATCGAGGATGTCGCCGACGAACCACGAACGCGCCAGATCGAGGTTGAGGTCGCGCGCCGCTCGCAGCGCCATCCCCGGCTGCGGCTTGCGGCACTCGCAACGGATGGCGAGACCAGCCACCACACCGTCGGGATGATGCGGGCAGTGATAGATCGCGTCGATCTCCACACCCTGCGCCGCCAGCCGCGCCCGCAGGTCAGCGTGCATGTGGTCAAGCTGCGCCTCGGTGAAGTAGCCGCGCGCAATTCCTGATTGATTGGTGACGACGACCAGCCGGAATCCCGCTGCGCGCAGCTCCGCCAGTGGCGCCGCAATCCCAGGATAGAGGCGTAGGTGTTCTGGGCGCGACGGATAATGATAGGGAAACGTGAGCGTGCCATCGCGGTCCAGAAAGAGCGCGGGCGCTCGCGTGTGAGCGTTCATGGTCTGCATAGATGGTTCCTGCCATTCATGCCTGCGAGCAGGCCTGCGCGCTTCCTGCGCTACCCTGGCTGGCCGCTAGCTCTGATTCCACGATGTCGCACAGGATGTGGATCGTCGCCATGTGCAATTCCTGAATCGCCGCTGTGTCGAGCGCGGGCATGCGGAGGACGATGTCTGCGAGCCGATGGAGCGCGCTGGGACGGTCGCCCGTGACGGCGATGACCGTGATGCCACGTTCACGGCAGGCCTGCGCCGCGCGCACGATGTTAGGTGACTCGCCGCTCGTGCTGAAGCCGATGAAGACGTCGCCAGCGCAACCCAGGCCACAGACCTGGCGCGCGAACACGTCTTCGTAGCCGTAGTCATTGGCGATGGCGGTGAGAATCGCCGTGTCGGTGGTCAGCGCGAGCGCCGCGAATGCGCTGCGTTCCCGGCGAAAGCGTCCCACCAGCTCGGCGGCGAAATGCTGCGCCTCGGCGGCGCTGCCTCCATTGCCAGCTACCAGCGCCTTGTGCCCTAGCTGCAGCGCATCGAGCAGGCAGGCCGACGCGCTCGCCAGCGCATCCGCGCGCGTCTCGAGCTGCGCAAACGCGGCATCCATCAACGCGCGCCGCTCGATCAGGGCGCCAATCACTGCGCCCTGAAACCGCTGTTCGTGCTCTGCGCTCTGCGTCGTCTGCGTCGCGTGCGCCCTCGCCTGCGTCCGCGCGTGTGCTCTCGCGTGTGCTCTCGCGTCCTCACGAATCATGGCGCGCCCTCCTTCCTTAGGCGTCTGCGCGCCAGCATAGTTCACAGACGGGTCAATCCTCTGACCTCTGAAAATACACTGTACAAGCAATGGGGAGTGGTATCATGGGGCGTTTGCCCAACGATGAGGAATCGCAGTGTATGCGTCTTAGGGCGCTTGCACAAAGCGTCTGCACTACGCCTGGCGCTACTGCTGGAGGGAGCGTACCAGCAACGCGAGGCGAATCTGTACAGCGTCGTCGAAGCGGCGGGGATCGAGTCCGGTCAGGCTGGCGACTTTCTCCAGCCGATAGGTCAGCGTATTTCGATTGACACAGAGATGGCTCGCCGTCAGTGAGGGACTGCAGCCCATCGCAAAGAACGCTTCAACGGTCTCGATCAACTCTGGCTCGTGGTCGAGCGGGCCGAGCAGCCGCCGAGCCAGGTCCACCTTGGTGCGCTCTTCGGGGATGCCGATGAAGGCGGCGATACCCAGGCTATCCAGGCAGTGCATCTGATTCGAGCCGTGAAAGTGGCGCCCCAAGGTCAGCGCGGCGCGGGCGTCCTGATACGAGCGTTCGAGGCCGCGCACGCCGGGATGATAGCGGCCAATCCCCATGCTGATCTCCACGCCGGTATCGTGACGCAACCGAGCGAGCAGCGCGGCGCCCGCGCGCTTGAGCGCAGGCAGACCCGCCCATGAGGGCGCTGGCTCTCCCATCTCGCGTTGCTCGGTGGTGTCGTCGGCCCAGGCGATGAGGTCGCGAGCGCTGCTGGCTTTGAGGACGACAATCTCGCCGCTGCCGACATAGGCGCAGATGGTCGCGGATGGCAGGTGGAAGAAGTTGACGACGCTGTTGATGACGTAGCGCGTGCGCTGCCGCATGAGCGCCTCGTCGAGCTCGCTCTGGTCGCCAGCGTTGGCCGTGCACAGGAACTCAGTCGCGTCAATCAGGATCGCGGCGCGTGGAATGGTGAGGTCAATGCCGAGCATCTGGCCCTGGCGAACTAGATATTCTTCATCCAGTGATGGCTCAAACAGCAGACTATAGACGAAGTGATTCTTGAGTTCATGCTGGTCTGACGCCTCCGTGGCCTGGCTGGACTGACTGGCCAGCAATTCGATCAATGCGCGCGCCAGATGCGGCGCGACCGACTCGCCATCGAGCTGCTCGACGAGCAGCTCTGAGACGCCCAGCCGTGTCAGGTAGATCGGCGCTGCGAGCGCGACCATGGTGGGCTGCCTGGGCGATTTCCCCAGCGCGCGCAGCGAGACGCCGATGGCTTCGGTCTCGCTGCTGGCGATGACGACATGGCGCGCATTGGTCGCCCAGACGCGCGCATGCAGGAGTTGCGCCACCTGCTTGATAATAGGAGCGAGCTGATGTTCGATTCGCTCAAGGGCTAGCGCCAAGAAAGTTCCCTCTTTCTGACAGCCTCATGCAGTTGTGTGCGGACGGAGCCGAATACAGCATTGCGTGCGCTGTTCCTCTATCCATGAGTAGCCTGAGATTCTCAGGTGGGCGCGGCCCTGGCGCCCAACCAGAGGGAGAGAAGCCTCTATGCCAGTTCGGCAAGAGCATTTCCTGTGCCACGCGCGCCGAGCGCGGTCTCATGCGGCTGCGCCAATCTGTGTCGCGCCGGCTGTGTGCATCTGCTGGAAGGCCCTGCTCTGCTGCGGTTTCAACTCATCTTCAACTCATCTGGCGCCCAGGCTGCGCTGACGACCCCGCAACGCGCTCTCGCAGCGTGTTCGCGCTACCGACCGAGGGGAAGGACGTCGCCTCATGGCACAGGCTACCAGCAGCCCCCAGCGCCCGCGCATGTCCAGGCGCAGGCGCATGCGGCTCTTCCTCCGCGTGCTGCGGCGCAAACCATTGGCGTTTTTCTCGGTGCTGGGGCCTGGGATCATCTCGGGCGCCTCGGATAATGACCCCACGTCGGTCGCGTCGCTTGCCGTGATTGGGTCTACCACGAAGTACGGCCTCTCATGGCTGGTGATCCTGGTGATTCCCATGCTGATCGTCGTGCAATCCATCAGCGCCGCCGTCGGCCTGGTCGCCCGCACCGGGCTGGAAGACGCAGTGCGCCGTCGCTATGGCCGTCTCTGGGCGATGGTTGCGCTGCTCTGCATTCTGGCGGTCAACCTGGTGACGCTGGCTGCTGATCTCGAAGGCGGAGGGGCCGCGCTCGGCCTGCTGACGGGCGCTCCCTATCAGTGGTTCGTGCCGCCGATTGCGCTGATTGTCGGGGCGATCCTCATCTGGGGCACCTATGCCAGTCTGCAGCGGATTCTCCGCTGGGCGCTGCTGCTCTTCGCCACCTACATCATCGCCGCATTGCTTGCCCGCCCAGATTGGGGCGATGTGCTGCTCCACACCATCATTCCGCACTTCAGTTTCACCACCGCCTACATCAGCGGCGCCATCGCCCTGCTCGGCACCACGCTGACGAGTTACGCTTACGTCTGGGAGACCATCGAAGAAGGCGCCGAGCGACCCCCGCTGCGCCGCCTGGGGCTGGTGCAGGTGGACGCAGGCACAGGGATGGTCGTTTCGGGGATGCTGTTCTGGTTCATCACTATCGCGACCGGCGCAACACTCGGCGCGCAGCATCATCCCGTGCAGACGGCGCAAGACGCGGCGCGTGCGCTGGCGCCGGTGGCTGGTCCATTCGCCAGCATCGTCTTCGGGCTGGGATTGCTCGCCTCCGCAGTACTTGCGGTGCCCATTCTAGCAGGCACGAGCGCCTATGTGCTGGCGGAGGCGTTTGGCTGGCGGCGCAGCCTCGACAGTTCCTTCGCGCGCGCGCCGCGCTTCTATCTTGCGCTCTCGCTGTGCCTGGCCGTCGGTGTGGGGCTAACCTATCTGGGGCTGGGTCCGATTCAGTTGCTCTTCCTCAGCTCCATTCTCGCAGGCCTTGCTACCCCGGTGACCTTGATTCTGATGGTCCTCATCGCGCGCGACCGCAGCGTGATGGGCGCCTATCGCATCGGCCCGCGACTGAGCATCGCAGGCTTTGCGGTGATTGGAATCGTCACGCTCGCCAGCGTCCTCTTTTTATTTCAGACCTTCATCCATTGAGCCACCGCACGAACAGGGAATACGGCGCGCATGGCGCAATTGTCGGGCGCTGGGCGTAAATTTGCCTATAGTCATTGACTACCACTTCCAGACAAAGTGAGAACCACACGATACAACAGCGTCGAACGCCAGACAGACAGAGCGGGCAGGCAGAGCGCGAACATGGCGTATACGCAGTTCCTGGGAGCGTCCATCCTGGTTGCTGGCGCCGCCGATGCGGGCAATTGATCGCTGGCGTTGCAAGCTCACTGCGGGTGTCTCGTCAGTCATGGATGCAGTGCGCGCATGACATGCGCGCGAGTAGGAAGGAGGGGATGCAACCGGCAACACGAACCTCGCATCCCTGAACGAATCGTCCCTACAACGCCATGGAGGCGTCAAACCAACGGCGATTGCTAGATTCAAGATTCAGGAGGATAGGATGAAAGCGGTCGTGTATAAGGAACCGTTCAAGGTCGCGGTCGAGACGGTAGCGGACCCGAAGGTGCAAGACCCGAATGATGCCCTGGTGCGGATCACCTCATCTGCGATCTGTGGCTCCGACTTGCACATGTACGAAGGACGCACTGCCGCACAGGCCGGCATTGTGTTTGGTCACGAAAACATGGGCACTGTCGAGGAGGTAGGCCCTGGCGTCGTCTCTATCAAAAAGGGCGACCGCGTGGTGATGCCCTTCAATGTCGCATGTGGTTTCTGCAAGAACTGCCTCGCCGGATATTCGGGCTTCTGCCTGACGGTCAATCCCGGCTTTGCTGGCGGCGCCTATGGCTACGTCGCGATGGGACCCTATACGGGTGGCCAGGCGGAATATCTGCGCGTGCCATTTGCCGACTACAACTGCCTTGTCTTGCCACCAGGCAATGAGCATGAGGCGGATTTCATCCTGCTCGCCGACATCTTCCCCACGGGCTATCACGGCTGCGAACTAGCGCAGGTTAGCCCTGGTGAATCGGTCGCGGTCTATGGCGCTGGCCCAGTTGGCTTGATGGCGGCGTATTCTGCGCTGCTACGCGGCGCGGCTCGCGTCTTTGTGGTGGACCGCATCAAGGAGCGCCTGGACAAAGCGAAGGAGATTGGCGCCATCCCAATCAACTTTGATCAAGGTGACCCCGTCCAGCAGATCAAAGATCAGACCGGCGGTGAGGGCACGGACAAAGGCGTGGACGCCGTCGGCTATCAGGCGGTCACGAAGGGCGCGCAGAAGGAAGAGCCAGCCACAGTCCTCAATGCGCTCATCAATTCGGTCCGCCCGACCGGCATGCTGGGCGTTCCCGGCCTCTACGTGCCATCTGATCCTGGTGGACCAGACGCCAACGCCAAGCAGGGGCTGCTGATGGTGGCCATCGGCAAGATGTTTGAAAAGGGCCTGCGCATCGGGACTGGCCAGTGTAACGTCAAGCGCTACAATCGCCAGCTGCGCGACCTGATTATCGCAGGCCGCGCCAAGCCGAGCTTTGTCGTCTCGCACGAGATACCGCTCGAACAGGCGCCGCAAGCCTATGAGAAGTTCGACAAGCGCATCGAGGGGTACACGAAAGTGATTCTGCATCCCGGAATGCAGAATGGTGGGACACAAACTCACCGGACACAGAGTTCGACAGCCCATCGCTAGCCCATCACTGGCGCTGGCGATCACTGGCTAGCGCCTGATGGTTCCAGGCAGGCGGCTGAAGTTGATTGGCTTCCAGCCGCCTGCCGCTGCCTGGTGCGCTACTGCTCGTGCGCTGGAGGCGCTAGTCGCCCTCTTGGCCAGGATGCTCAGCGGCAGGCGGTTCCTCACGCTCGCCAAAGACCTGTTCGAGCAGGCGCTGCGCTGTCAACTCATGCGCCGCGCGGATCTCGTGCCAGGCCGCCCACGACCACTGCCTGCTCGCGGCGTTGAAGTCGCGCAAAAACTCCCCATCAAAATGCAGATCGCGCATCCAATATTCCCTCCGGCTGTGTGAGAACGTTGACGCGGCTACTGCCCGCGTCTGACGCTAGCATTCTCTTACTCTACCAGAATGCCACACAGCAGCAAGAGGGAGAATTGGCCTGGGCACGCTCCCCACGGTCTCCAGAGACAGCAGATAGTGTCGCACATGAACGTCGCCGCATCGTCTGCGGTGTTTACGTGCGCCGAGCGAGTTCGGTCTGCTTCTCAAAAGTTCGCTTGCAACCAGGGCAGCAGAAGTAGTAGGTTTCGCCGTCGCGCATGGCAGTATGGCGCGCCGTGGCGATATCCACCGTCATGCCGCAGATCGGGTCAATCGCCTCGGCGCGCTCGGCCTGGGTCTGGCCGTCCATCAGGCCAACTCGCTGGCGACGCGCTTCGATCAACTCCGCCAGCGCACTGAAGGCGATCTCCTCCGGTTTGATGACGAAGCCGGGCAGGCCTTTGGGACGTTTCAAGCTGGCTGCGCGCTCGCGTGCTAGGCCATGCTCCAGCAGGTAGGCCCGTACCGTGGCCAGACGCTTGTTGCTGGCGATCAGACCGACATAGCTCGCGCGGCTCTCCAGCGCCGCCAACGCCGCTTCCTCATCGTATTCGCCAATAGTTGCGACGACGACATAGCTGCGCTCACTCAGTTGCGGGATCAGCGCGTCCAGAGTAGGAATCAGGCGATCCGCATCGGGATACATCGCCATGTCGGCCAGTGGGTCGCACGCCCACACCTCGAAGTCCAGCGTGGTCGCCAGCCGCGCCAGCGCGCGCGCCACGACCGACCCGCCGATGACGACGACGGTGGGCCGTGGCAAAAACGGCTCGACGAACACCTGCAATTCTCCCTGGCTGCCGCAAAGCATCGGAACCTCCACAATGCCATCGGTGGCTGCCTCTGGTTCCTGCCCCTCCTGTGCGGCTTGCGCGTGCGGACTGAGCACGACGAGCCGCGCGAAGCCGTCCGCCAGCGCCGCTAGCCCCTGGCGGGTGACAGCCGGTTGCGCGCAGTGGCCACCAACCCATCCTTCCAGTCGGCCATCGGGCAGGATGATCGCCCGCGCGCCGGGCGTGCCTGAGGTCGGCTGGCGCGCGGCTACGACGGTCGCCAGTGCGAAGGCGCGGCCCTCCGCGCGCAGGCGTTGCGCCTGCGCCAAGATATCCTCTCGCATCTCGCCACCCTCTTCGCCTAGAGCAGGCTCACGGACAGGCTCACGACGCCTCAGAGGCTTCCGGCGCGACAGGTGTGGCAGGCGCCGCCGACGGCTCTGGCGCTTCGAGCTTCTGGCGGAAGCAATCGAAGAACCTGGCCGTCAGCCGTTGCGCTGTGCCCTCCATCAGGCGAGCGCCCACGCTGGCGAGCGTGCCGCTGACGTTGACATCAGCCGTCCAATCCATCTGCGTCTCCGACTCCGAGAGCGCTTTCAGGTCCATCGCGGCTTTCATATCAACCGCGCTCCCAGCGGCGGAGCCTCGCGCGCGCATCGCGGCATGATCTGGCTCGTGGACATCCTCCAAATGCACGTCCAGCGTGAACGTCGCCTTGACCGCGCCGATGCCGACGGCGAGCGTTGGCTTGAAGCGGTCTGGCCCCAGAATGTCCATCGTCTTGAAGCCAGGCGCGCACTCGGCGACTTTGTTGGGGTCCAGCACGAACTGCCAAACCTTCGCCGCCGGAGCCTTGATCTGCTGTGAGCCACTAAAATGCATCGTTCTCGCTCCGCTCCGCTCTATTTTCTACAGCTCCGCTACGCCGTGGGCCTCCAGAATCGCATATACCTTCCACGGCGTGATGGGAATATCGATGTGGGTGACGCCCAGATGGCTGAGCGCATCCACCACCGCATTCGCGATGGCGGGCGGCGCGCCAACCGTCGCCGACTCGCCCACGCCCTTCGCGCCGAATGGATGGTGTGGCGAGGGCGTGATGGTCTTGTCGGTCTCCCAGACAGGCGTCTCCATCGCTGTCGGCAACAGGTACTCCATGAATGTGCCTTGCTGCATATTGCCGTTCTCGTCGTAGGTGATGGCCTCCATCAGCGCGGGCGCCATGCCCATCGTCAGCCCGCCGTGAATCTGGCCATCCACGATCATCGGGTTGATGATATTGCCACAGTCATCCACCGCGACGAAGCGGCGAATCTTCACCTGGCCAGTGCCACGGTCAATGTCCACCACGCAGATGTAGGCGCCAAAGGGGAAGGTCAAATTCGGCGGGTCGTAGTAGTCCACCGCCTCCAGGCCCGCCTCCACATCACTGGGGAAGTTGGTATACGCGGCGAAGGCGATTTCCTTCATGCCGACCGAGCGCCCTGGCGAACCTTTGACCTGGAACTTGTAGTCCTGCCATTCGAGATCGTCCACGTTGGCTTCGAGCAAATGCGCGGCGATCTTCCTGGCTTTCTCGCGAATCTTGCGCGCGGCGACCGCCGTGGCGGCGCCAGCGGTGGGGGTGCTGCGGCTGGCGTAGGTGCCAAGCCCATAGGGAGCCGTATCGGTATCGCCGTGCTCGACGGTGATGTTCTCCACCGGCAGCCCCAGTTCCTCGGCGACGATCTGGGCGAAAGTCGTTTCGTGTCCCTGCCCTTGCGACTGGACGCCGATGCGCGCGATGACCGACCCAGTCGGATGCACGCGAATCTCGCAGCTATCGAACATCTTGATGCCCAGGATGTCGAAGGTGTGTGATGGCCCGGCGCCGACGATCTCGGTGAAGGTGGAGATGCCGATGCCCATCAACTCGCCGCGTGCGCGCTTCTCCGCCTGCTCCTGGCGCAGGCCCGCATAGTCAATCTTCTCCATCGCCTTGCGCAGCGCCGCCGGATAGTTGCCGCTATCATACTCCCAGCCCGTCGGTGAGGTATAGGGAAACGCCTCTGGCTGGATGAAGTTCTTCATGCGCACATCCGCCGGATCGAGGCCAAGCTGTTGCGCAAGCGTGTCAACCATGCGCTCGATGGTGTGAACCGCCTCGGTCACACGGAAGGAGCAGCGATAGGCGACCCCGCCAGATGGCTTGTTCGTATAGACGCCATCCACCTCCACATGCGCCGCTTTCAGCGTATACGAGCCGGTGATGACGCTGAAGAGACCCGCCGGGAACTTCGACGGATTGGCGGCGGCGTCGAATGCGCCGTGGTCGGCGAGCGTCTTGACGCGCAGCGCCTGCATCGCGCCATCCTTGGTGGCGGCCAGCTCGGCGCTGATGTGGTAGTCGCGCGCAAAGCTGTCGGCCTGGAGATTTTCCGAGCGGTCCTCGATCCACTTGACCGGATGGCCGGTCTTGAGCGAGGCGACGCTGGCGATCACATAGCCGGGATAGACGGGAACCTTGCCACCGAACCCGCCACCAATGTCGGGCGAGACGATGCGAATCTTATGTTCGGCGATGCCCGTCACCAGCGAGAAGACGGTGCGAATCGCGTGCGGCGCCTGCGTGGTCATATAGACCGTCAGCTTGCCCTCGACGCTATCGAAGGAGGCGACGCAGCCGCACGTCTCGATTGAGGAGACGTGGATGCGTGGGATGTAGAGGTCCTGCTTGACGACGACCTCGGCCTGCTGGAAGATCGCATCTGTCTGCGCAGCGTCGCCTGCCTCCCAGTGCCAGATGTGATTGGTCTTCTGCTCGCGGTCCGGGCGCACCAGCGGGGAGTCCGCTTCGAGCGCCTTGAATGGGTCCATCACCGGGGGCAGCGGCTCATACTCGACCTCGATCAGCGTGATCGCATCGGCGGCGATGTAGCGCTCGGTGGCGATGACCGCCGCGACCTCCTGGGCCTGGTAGACGACGCGGTCCACGGGCAGCACCATCTGCTTATCGCCCATCAAGGTCGGCATCCACGCCAGTCCGGCTTCGTCGAGGTCTTTGCCGGTGATGACCGCCAGCACGCCCGGCAGCGCCAGCGCCTTACTGGCGTCAATGCGCGTGATATTGGCGTGCGCATAGGGGCTGCGCACGATGTCCATATAGAGCATGCCCGGCAGCTTGATGTCGTCTACATAGCGGCCCTTGCCGCGCAGAAAGCGTGGGTCTTCCTTGCGTTTGACGCTATGCCCCATGCCCCGAATCGGCGTTGTCTCGGTGGTCATCTCGTCACCTCCGCAGTCGCCACTGGCGCAGCCTGCTCCTCACGGATGTGTTTGGCGGCATGCTGGATGGCCTTCACGATGTTGACATAGCCCGTGCAGCGGCAGAGATTGCCGGCGATGGCCTGCCGAATCTCATCATCAGTCGGCGCTGGGTGCTCCCGCAGGAACGCCTCCGCCGTCATCAACATGCCAGGGGTGCAGAAGCCGCATTGCAGGCCATGCTCCTGGTAGAAGCCCTCCTGCAAGGGATGCAGCGCGCCGTTTTGCTCCATCCCCTCGACCGTGCGAATCTCTTCGCCGTCCATCTGAACGGCGAAGAGCGTGCAGGACTTGGAGGGAACGCCATTGATCTGCACCGTGCAGGCGCCGCAGCTCGTCGTGTCGCAGCCGATGTGCGTCCCCGTCAGGTTGGCGACCTCACGAATGAAGTGGACGAGGAGCAAGCGCGGTTCAATGTCGGCCTCGATGGGCTGACCATTCAGTGTCATCTTGACATGCTGTGTCATCATGCCACTCCTGACGTACTACGCCAGCGCAGTCGCGCGTTGCGCCGCGAGACGGAGCGCGCGCGCTGTAAGCGTGCGAACTATTGCGCGCTTATACTCCACTGGGCCGCGCAGGTCGGCGGTTGGATCGGCGGCCTGCGCAGCCAGCCGGGCGGCTTCGCGCACCGTCTCATCGCTGGGCTGCTTGCCGACCAGAAACGCCTCCGCCTGCTGCGCGCGTATAGCCTTCGGGCCAACGTTGGTGAGTCCGATGCCCGCGTGGCTTATGACCTCGCCGTCAAAGGCGAGCTGCACGCCAACGGCAGCGATGGCGTAATCACCAACTTTGCGTTCGAGCTTCAGATAGGCCGATCCACTGCGCGCCGCTGGCTGCGGCACATGAATCTCGACCAGCACCTCGTCGGGCTGGAGCGCCGTCTCCATCGTGTCTACCAGGAAGTCATCGATCGAAAGCTCGCGTCGCCCGCGCGGACTCTGCGCCACGACTCGCGCGCCCAGCGCGAGCATCATCGCAGGATGATCGTTCGCCGGGTCAGCGTGCGCGAGGTTCCCGCCGACTGTCGCCCAGTTGCGCACCAGCGGATCGGCTACCACAGCGCTCGCATCGTGAATCCCCGGATAGCGCTGCTGGATTAGCGGGGAGCGTTCCAGCGCCGCCTCGCGTACCATTGCGCCAAGGACCAGCGCGCCATCACGCTCCGCCAGCGTATCCATGTCCGGCACATGGCGCAGGTCTATCAGGTAGGCGGGGTTTGCGAGCCGAAACTTCATCAGCGGGATCAAGCTCTGGCCGCCCGCCAGAATCTTGGCGTCGTCCGGGTGTTCATGCAACGCATCCCATACTTCAGGTAGAGACGCGGGGGCGAGGTAGGAGAAATTGTCTGGAATCACTGCCGACCTCCTCAGAGAGTGAGAGCGCGTGCCAGCGCGCATTGGAGGGGAGGGAACCGAGCGGCGAACTGACCGCTGTCATGCGGACATGCACGCCTGGAGTATCTGCGCGGATGTGTCCAGGACAAACGCGGCAGCGGAGCGGCGCCAGCGCAGGGCCACAATCGGCTACGAGCCGCTGCGTGCATGGCAGAACAGAGCAACCGCACTACGGGTTCAGCTACACGTCTGGCTACACGTCTGGCTACACGTCTGGCTACACGTCTGGCTACAGGTTCGGCGCTACGAGAGCGAATCGTATGCGACGCCTACCGTAGCGCTACGACAGGCGCAAGCCAAACAGGACGGACGCTGACTGTGCGGGCGCTGGAGGAGCGCCGATCTCCAGGTGGACAAAGGACCGAACACGATGATCGCGGCAGGGAGAATATTGCTGATACTATATGGCGCAGTTTGACCGCGCGTCAAACGAACGCTGGGCGCCCAGCGGGGCGTTCACGCCTGGCGCTCTGCTCATCTGCTCCCACTATCCTCTACCGCCATCTTTCGCCTCATCCCCCCTTCATTCTTCGCCCAGACGTTACACCTGCATTTTCACGCACTTGCTTTCGACTACCCACCCCACCCCCCACTTTTCATCGAGAAGTCCGTCACGGCAAACCGACCGAGCGGCAATTACTTTATGTATATTTACACCAATGCACGCAAAGGGTGCTTTGTATACAATCAACATAATATACATAGGCAAGCGAGCGCATATACTATGACGAAATCTGCTGTTTCTTAAATGAAACCTTCGCATGGCAAAACCACGTCGATCGCTCAGAGAAGCGGCGGCGGGTTGGTCGTAGCCGCGAGGAGGTGTGGATGAGGGAGATGATCAAATACGGCGATGTGCTCCGCTCGACTCAGCACATTGGCCGACGATTCGGCGCGCGATGTGCGCCGCTCGCGGGACGCCGTGCAGGAGGCGGGGATGATTTCGCGCTTGTCGCCTATGTCGGATGCGTCGGATGCGGCAATCCGAGATAGGCCAGGAGGACACGCCATGCAGCAGCAACGACATCAGCGACCCGCCGAGGCCAGCGGGCTGTTCACTATCGGTGGGGACCTCAACGTCTATCGTCTTGGATTCGGCGCAATGCGCATCACGGGCGCAGGCATCTGGGGTCCGCCGCCAGACCACGACGCAGCGCTCGCCGTGTTACGCCGTGCGCTGGAGCTTGGCGTCAACTTGATTGACACCGCCGACGCCTACGGACCGGAGGTCAGCGAGAACCTGATCGCCGAGGCGCTCTATCCCTATCCAGAGCAACTCGTCATTGCGACCAAAGGTGGCCTGACCCGCACGGGTCCCAACCAGTGGCCAGCGGATGGCCGCCCAGAGCATCTACGCCAGGCGCTCGAAGGCAGCCTGAAACGCCTGCGCCTGGAGCGCATTGACCTCTACCAGTTCCATCGTCCCGACCCCAAGGTTCCGTTCGAGGACTCCGTTGGCGCGATCGCTGAGATGCAACGCGCGGGCAAGATTCGCCACATTGGGCTTTCGAATGTGACGCTCGACGAACTCGCGCGGGCGCAGCGCATCACGCCGATTGTCGCCGTGCAGAACCACTATAACCTCGCCGACCGCGCTTCCGAGCGCATGGATGTCGCCGATTCTGAGCGCATGATTGATGTCTGCGCGCAGCAGGGCATCGGCTTCATTCCGTGGGCGCCGCTGACCTCTGGCCGCCTGGCGCGTCCGGGCGGCGTCCTTGCCGCGATTGCGCGCCAGCGTCAGGCGCAGCCCAGCCAGGTTGCCATCGCATGGCTGCTCCAGCGCGCTCCTTCGATGCTGCCAATCCCTGGAACCGCCTCAGTGGAGCACCTGGAGCAGAATGCGCAGGGCGCCGAGCTACGCCTAACGTCTGAGGAGATCGCGCGGATTGACCAGGCTAGCCACTAGCGAGCAGCATGCGATCAGCGAACGATGGCCCGCTACATGCGTTGGCGCCTGGCGCGTGCTCTGCGCGCTGTGAATGAACCAAAGTGAAAGGATACACGGCTGTGGGATTCGACCAGTACCATGAGCCAGCGAGTGAGCTGAGCGAAGAGGTCCGCACCTTCGCCCGCATGATCGCCTCACTGACCGAGGAGACCGAGGCGATCAATTGGTATGAGCAGCGCATCTCGATTGAGAAGGACGCCGGAGCGCGCGCGATCATGCAGAATTCGCAGGAGGAGGAGTACAAGCATTTTGGCATGGACCTCGAGTTTTTGCTTCGTCGAAAACCCGCCTGGCAGGCCGTGCTCAAACGCATCCTCTTCAAGAGTGGTGATATCGTCTCGCTCGGCGAACAAGGGGAGAAGGCTGGCGAGGCCGAAGAGGGCGGGAGCTGACCGCGCGACCGCGCCGCTGGTCAACGTCTCATGGCGCGCCGCGTTCGCCCGTCTGGCCAATGGCGCTGGCTGGGGCAAGTTGAGCGGCCCGCGCATAGCGCTCTCGCGCCTGCTCGGCGCGCTGGCGCAGTAGCTCGCGCAACTCCGCTGGCTCCAGCGCCTCCGCCTCTCCGCCCAGGCCGAGCAGGCAGAAACAGGCCTCGGCGCGGTTCTCGAAGGTGACCTCAGCCGTCACCCATCCTGCGTCGTTGGGGTCGCTGATGGCGTCGAACTGCGCATAGCGCCACATCGCGCGGGCAAATGGCAGCCGCTCGACGTTGAGCCGCGCCACCACCGGATAGCGCGGCAGTGAGGCGGTAAACTCAGCCTGCGCAGCCTCCCAATAGGCCGCGAGATCGAAGTCCGGTGGGCGCGTTACTGGCGCATACAGCAGCCGCGCGGCGCGGATGCGGCTCGCGCGATAGGTGCGCAGTTCGCCCTCCACCCGCGCCACCACATACCAGACGCGCCCCTTCGCCACCAGGCCCAGCGGCTCCACAACTCGCTCGACTGCCGTCCCATCGCTGCGCTGATAGCTCATCTGCGCGTGCAGATCGCGCCAGACCGCTTCCTGCATCACGCTGAACGCCGGGGCGACCTCCTCAGTCGCCCGCCAGCCCGCAGCGTCCACGTAGACACGCTGGCGTAGCTCCTCCGCTGTGCGCCGCTGCGCATCGGGCAGGCCAGCGAGCAGCTTGACCAGCCCGGTCGCGGAGGCCTGCCGCAATCCGAGATCATCGAGCAACTTGGCAGGCGTTAGCAGCGTCAGCGAGTGAATCTCAGGCTGCGAGAGTCCTGAGAGATCGGTGTGATAACCCTCGATGAGCGACCAGCCACCCGATGATCCGCGCAGCGCATAGACTGGCGCGCCCGCGACGCTCAGCGCGAGCATGTCGCGCTGCACTGTGCGCGGCGAGACGCCCAGCCGCGTGGCGAGTTCCCCGGCAGTGAGGCGGCGGTGTGATTGCAGCAGCAGCAAGATGGCGAGCAGGCGATCAGCGCGCATTGGCGACCTCGTTGCGTGTCGCGAACGTCGTCCAGCGCTCGCAGCATACGACATCGCGCCATCGTCGTCGCGTGACCACTCTGTGAACGTCGCGAACGTCAGCGAACTTCGAGGATGGCCGGGCGCGCGACGACGCCTGCGTCTGACTCGATGGCCAGCGTCGGCCAGCCCTCCATCACCGTGAGGATCTCCGGGCCGTCAGCCGTCAGCAAGATCGTATCCTCTGACTTGGCGCCGCGCAGTGACGGATTCCACGCGAACGCCTGCCCCGCCTCGATACGCGCCAGCGAGCCAGGACGGGCAAGCGTCTCACGTCCCAGATAGGCGATGGTCCCGCCCTGATGGTGCTGCTCGATGGCGTCGGGCGCGCCCTCACGCGCATAGGCTGCGCGCAGCAGATCATACATCTCGCCGAGCGTGCGTCCGGGGCGCGTCGTCGCGATCACTTCGGCGTCCACACGCGCCACGGCAGCGACAAGATTGCGCAGTGATTCCGGGGCCTCGCCAAAA
>JAICSR010000536.1 GCA_025936795.1 Ktedonobacterales bacterium
CGGCGTCGGCTGGCGGGTAAACCCGCGCCTATGGGTGACCTGCGGGTCGCCGCAAAGCCTGCCTACGCAGGCTGGGAACGGTTCGGAATTCCAGGCCGCGCAGGCGGCCTTTGCGGCGGAACACCCTTAGCTGCGGCTTCAGCGGCCAAGCGGCTACCCGAACGACACGCAAAACATCGCTAGCCGCCAGCCGCGCTACGCTTTGCCGTGGGCGCTGGCGACGATCTGCGCGAGGATGGCCAGCGCGATCTCGTCGGGCGTGCGGGCGCCGATGTCCAGGCCGATGGGGCCGTGGATGCGCGCAATCAGTTCATCGCTGATCCCCTCAGCGCGCAAAGCCTCGTCGCGTCTGGCGCGCGTGCCACGGCTGCCGACCATCCCCACGTAGCCAGCGCCCTTTTGCAGCGCCACTTTGAGCGCGGGCACATCGAACTTGCCATCGTGAGTGAGCACCGTCACCGCCGTCGCCGCGTTGATCGGCAGACGCTCCATGGCCTCGTCGGGCCAGTCGAGCAGCAGCGTATCGGCCTCCGGCAGCCGTTCGCGCGTGTTGAACGCCTCGCGCGGGTCCACCACCGTGACGGTATAGCCCAGGACTTTCGCCAGGCGTGTCAGTGGAATCGAGATGTGGCCCGCGCCGACGATCACCAACGCACGCGGCGGCGTTAGCGTCTGGTAAAAGACTTCCACCTCAGGCCTGGTCTGAGCCTCAGCCTCTGGCGCGCCCTCCGTTGGCAGCCACTCGGCGACCGGGCTGATCGCGCCCAGCAGGTCGCGCGCTCGCGCCGCAACCGCATCGCTCAGCGGCGAGCCGACGAGCGCGCCTGTTGGCTGCTCGCCATCCACCAGCGTCAGCGTCTGCCCCAGAGCGGGCGCGGCCCCATCTGGCGTGGCGATGACCAGCGCGCGGATCGCAGGGCGCCCCGCCTGATTCGCGGCCTCCAGCGCAGCGAGTTCGGGTGTGCGGGTGATGCGCTCGACGAAGACGCGAATCTCGCCGCCGCATGAGAGGCCGATGCGTTCGAGATTCTGCTCCTCGCTGACACCATAGGTCAGCAGGCGCGGCTTGCCAGCGCGCATCACGCGCTGCGCCTGCTCCACCACATCCGGCTCGACACAGCCGTTGCTGACTGAGCCAGCGATGTCGCCCGCGTCGCTCACCACCAGCGTCGCGCCGACGCCACGCGGAGCCGAGCCGACCAGCGACACCACCGTCGCCTGCGCTACGCGCTTGCCCTCAGTTAGCCAGCGGATGGCGTCTTCCAGCGTATCACGCATCGTCGGTCTCCTTTCCAGCGACAGCTAGTTAGCTACTGACAGAGTTTATCCTGATGCTTATAACTGGCGGAGCGCAATACGCGCGTCCTCGACGAACCTGTTCAGTGACGCTTCAGCGGAACACGCATGATACAAATCCATCTGCTCGACAATCGTAGCGCCGTGTTCAGCGCCACCAATGACTGGCGTCAGCCCAGCTTGGATGACTGTACGCGAAAGGAGTCGCTTATAGTGGTCTTTGGCGCACTTGTAAGGTGGTAGCACAGGCGACACCGATGCGCTCAAAGCGGCGCGAACAGCCTGCGGATCGCAGAGGTACCAGCGCTCGATATGCGGATCGGGTATCGCGCACACATACGGGCGCGGATAATTGACCGCAGCCATCGCCTGCGTGATCACGCTGTATCGTTGCTGTGTTCCTTTGCAATTTCCATCCATTGCTACAATCAGCAAATCAGTTGATGTCACGCCGCGCCTCGTTTCAGTCGCTAGAAACCTGCGCAACTCGAATAGCGGGCGACCACCATACATCGCCGAGCGTTGATCGTTTCTGATGGAAATACCCTCCTGACGAGCTAGCCGCTCGGTGAGCGCGACGATGAATTGTTCCTGAGCGGAGTCTTCGAGAAAGTATGTGATCGTCTTCTTGCTAGCCACCAAAGTCGCCTCGCGTCACAGCCTCTACGAAAGGCAAGTAACCCACATCAGGGTTTGCTGCGCTCTCCTCCAGAGCGCCCTCTATGCCTTGCTGTAACCACAGTCCTTCGAGCATCGGCTGAAGTAATGTGCCTTCCGGCCCTCGCCGACAAATCAGCAAGCGATCGCCCACGAAATACTGTGGCAGAATAGGCGAGTGAGTGTTGACGATGATCTGCGTCTCTTGGCTGTCGCGCTCAGAGGCAGAGCGTAACACCTCGGCTATTTGCCGTAAGCGATGGGGATGGACGCCGTTCTCCGGCTCTTCAAACCC
>JAICSR010000216.1 GCA_025936795.1 Ktedonobacterales bacterium
ACCGTGGCCAAGCAGTATACGGCGGTCTACGGGCCGACGCCGATTGATGGGGTGGAGATTGACCCCTCGATTGTGGCGGTGGGGCGGCAATATTTCGCCATGAATGAGCCGAATCTGCATGTCACCATCGCGGATGGACGCACCTTCATGCGGTTTGCGCACGATACCTACGATGTCGTGATGGTAGACGCCTATAAGCCGCCCTACATCCCGTTCCAGCTCACGACGACGGAGTTCTTTCAGGAGTCGCGTGCGCACATGGCGCCCGATGGCGTGATCGTGCTGAACACCAGCCATGTCGGCAATGATTACCGACTCGTGCATGCGTTTGTCAACACGCTGCGTCAGGTCTTCCCGTCGGTCTACACGGTGGACGTGCCAGATTCCCTGAACACGGAGATCTTCGCGACGGTCAAGCCGACGACGCTCGGCGCAGTGCAGGCGCGCCTCACCGCCGCCGCGCAACCCACGGCGCTATCCGCCGAAGGCTCGCCGCTCTCCATCGTGGCCAGCGAGACAGAGCCACTCGTGCAGGCGGCGCAGGCGCAGCCCGGCGGCGTCGTCTTCACCGACGACGAGGCGCCAGTCGAGCAGATCAGCGACCAGCTCATCATAGATTACATACAACACTAGCTCGCGCGGTTTCTGCGTCCGTGCCGAGCTAGGCGAGAGGGGTTTTGGGACATGAGTGTGATGGCGATTGTCGGCGCCCAGTGGGGCGACGAAGGCAAGGGGAAGATCGTAGACGAGTTGGCCAGCCACGCCGACTACGTGGTGCGCTATCAGGGTGGCGGCAATGCGGGCCACCGCGTGGTCTACGGCGGCGAGGAGTTCGCGTTTCACCTCGTCCCATCGGGCATGCTGCATCCCGGCGTGAAGTGCGTCATCGGCAACGGCGTCGTTGTGGACCCCAAAGCGCTGATCGCCGAGCTAGACCAGCTTCGCGCGCTCGACATTGACATCAGTCGGCTCTACATCAGCGACCGCGCGCACGTCGTGATGCCCTATCACATGGTGCTCGACCGCGTTGAGGAGGAGAGCCGGGGCGCAGAGAAGATTGGCGTGACGTTGCGCGGCATCGGCCCGGCCTATGTGGATAAGGTGTCGCGCGTCGGCATCCGCATGGCTGACCTGCTCGACCCCGACACCTTCCGCGCGAAGCTCGCCTCGACCCTGACGCAGAAAAACCGCATGATTACTGAGATCTACGGCGAGCAGCCGCTCTCGCTGGAGGTCATCCACACGGAGTATGTCGGCTACGCGCAGCGGCTGCGCGCGCATGTCTGCGATACGCAGACGATGCTGCAACAGGCGGCGAGTGAGGGGCAGGCGCTGCTGCTGGAGGGCGCACAGGGCGCGCTGCTCGATGTCGATTTCGGCGCCTATCCCTACGTCACCTCATCCTCCACGGTGGCGGGCAACGCCTCGACGGGCGCTGGTCTCTCGCCCAAGAGCGTGGAGCACGCGATGGGCGTCTACAAGGCGTACAGCACGCGGGTGGGCGCTGGCCCGATGCCGACCGAGCTGCACGACGCCGATGGCGAACGTCTGCGTGAGCTGGGGCATGAGTTTGGCACGACGACCGGCCGCCCACGCCGCTGCGGCTGGTTCGACGCGGTGGCAGGTCGCTTTGTCTCGCGGCTCAACGGCCTCGACAGTGTCGCCGTCATGAAGCTGGACGTGCTGGATACCTTCGCGACCATCAAGGTCTGCACGGGCTACTGCGTCGGCGGCAAGGTCATCCACTCGATGCCTGCGAATCTGAACGAGGTCAACATGTGCGAGCCAGTCTATGAGGAGTGGCCCGGCTGGCAGACCTCGACCGCAGCCGCAACTGACTGGAATGAGCTGCCAGAGAATGCGCGCACATACCTCAGCCGCATCGAAGAACTGGTGGAGACACCGCTCGCGCTGGTCTCCGTCGGCCCCGGACGCGGCCAGACCATCCATGTGCGCGACCTGCCGCTGAAGTAGTGGCGACCTCACCCCCAACCCCCTCTCCCACGAGGCGAGGGGGCTTTGCATGCTCGCTTGACGCAGGCGCCACACCAGGAGGGCACACCACGCATGGACAACACGCCGCTCGACCTGAGCCATGAACTCACCATCGCGCAAGCAGCGGCCCGCACGGCTGGCGACTATCTGCGCCAGCGGCTCGGCTCTGCCCAACCGGGCAAAGCCAAGGCTGCCCGCGACATCCAGCTCGACGTTGATCTCGCCGCCGAGCGCCTGCTGCTCACCGCCCTTCAGACGGCATTTCCCGACGATGCAATCCTCTCGGAGGAAGCCGAATCGGCGGCGCCCACCGCGCAACGCCTGTGGATCGTTGACCCGTTGGACGGCTCATTCAACTTCCAGCACGGCTACCCACAGTTCGGCGTCGCGATTGCCTTGCAGATTGGTGGCGCCACGCAGCTCGGCGTTCTCTACCTGCCCATCACCGACGAGATGTACACGGCAGTTCGGGGTCAGGGCGCATGGTGCAATGGCGCCAAGCTGAGCGCATCCCAGACTGCGACGCTCGGCGAGGCGCTCGTCCATGTCTCCGACTTCGCCTTCAGCGGGAATCCAGACGACAATCGCCAGCGCCTCCAGGTGATGACCGCGCTCGCCTCCGCCGTTGGCCGGGTGCGCATGATCGGCACGGCGGTGGGCGACTGGGCGTGGCTGGCCAGCGGCAAGAGCGACGGCGTCATCATGTACAGCCTGCATCCGTGGGATGTCGAGGCAGGCGCACTGCTCGTCGAGGAAGCTGGCGGAACAGTCACCCGCGTGACGATGCCCGCTGGACACGCCGCCTATGTGGGAGGGAACCACCTGCTCCACAGCGAGCTTGTCAAACTCGTCTCAGCGGCAGGTAGCACAGAATAGGCGCGTCCCGTCGCCCCTCAGACTATGGTTGCGCATCTGGGCCTGGCGTTGGAGCGGATGGGCCGGAGGCTCTGGGCATTTGCGAGAGATCTGATACAGACACCCCAAGCGCATCGGCGAAGACTGCCCAGAAATGGTCTTGCCCGGCTGCCCAGCGGCGGTCGCCATTCTGAAAGGTCACTCCTCGGCAGCCATCGGGCTTAACATCGGCCCAGAATATCGCCTGCTGGCCGCGATAGAAGGTCAGATGGTATGCCTCACCGAAGTCCGCAGGACACGAGAAGACGCCTGACGGCGGTGGTGGCAGCGCCTGCAAGGCGGCATACAAGTTCTGGGTCTTCAGCGGATCAGTGATCGTCTGGTCAAACGGAGGGATGTGGTTTTGCGGAAAGTCGCTCGTCCGCAGGACGTGAACCGACGTTGCGTCCCCACCTCCTGCCGTCTTGAGGTCGCGGGCCGAGTTGGGCGCTGCGGCTGCGAGATTGCACCCCACAAGCGCCAACGCAAGCAACGCCACAATGGCAATGGCGATGTGTTGTATCCCACCATGCCGCTGGGATTGGTAGCTGGAATCCCTGCCCATCTGGTCATCTCCATTCCCACCGTGCGCCCATGGTCTCACTCTGTGCAAATCTCAGCGCCACCGCCGAGAGAGAACATTGAGTATGACGCGCATGGACGCATATCAGTTCCCACCTGCGCGTGATAGACGCTGACGAACGTGCCATGCGGAATGCGGACCTCACCCCCAACCCCTCTCCTGCGAGGAGAGGGGAGTCTGGCTTCCGGAAAGCCCCTCTCTCGCCGCAGCGGGGGAGGGGTTGGGGAGGGGGCAGCCAGCGCCAACGCCTCAGGCGCCGTCCGCTCACTCCCCCAGCGGGCGCTTCTGCGGGGCGCCACCCGCGCGCGGATAGAGCGGCGGGCAGGGGCGCTGCTGGCGAGCGACGATCAGCGCGCGGTCGTCGTCGGCCAGGCCAGGGAGGGTGATGGTGATGGGGTTGAGCAGCCGCGCGCCGAGCAGCGTCGCAGCTGTGCGCCCAGCCACCAGCTCCTGCGCCAGATCGCCCTTCTTCGGCGCGATGATGACGCCGCCCACGCGCGCGAAGGGCGCGCAATACTCTAGCAGGGTCGGCAGCGCCGCCACCGCCCGCGCCGTGATGACGTGGTAGCGCCCACGCTGCTCGCGCGTGTGGGCCAGCTCCTCGGCGCGCGCGTGCAGCGGATGGGCGTTGGCGAGGCCAAGCGCGGCGATGGCGGCCTCCTGAAAGCGCGTCTTCTTGCCGGTCGCCTCCAGCAGCGTCACCTGCCAGCGTGGGAAGACGATGGCCAGCGGCAGGGCAGGAAAACCCGCGCCGCTGCCGACATCTAGCAGGCGTAGCTGGCGGGCGCGCGCGTCAGCCGAGAGCGCCAGCGTGCAGGTCAGCGCATCGAGGAAGTGACGGACCACCACCTCATCTGGGTCAGTGATCGCCGTCAGATTGACGCGCATATTCCAGTCCAGCAGCAGATCGCGCAGTTGGGCGAACTGCGCGCGCTGCCGCTCACTCAGCGTCAGGCCGAGCGCCGACGCGCCGGCCACCAGCGGCGCCAGGCCATCGCCCTGGCTCTCGCCCTCAGCGGACACGCTTCTGCTTGTTGCTCAGGTAGTCAATCATCACGTACTCCGCCAGCGAATCGGGGTTGGTGTAGAAGGCGCGACCGCGATTGACCGTCGCCATCTGGTTGACGAAGTGCTTCAGATGCGGATCATCCCAGAGCATGAAGACGTTGATCGTGATGCCTTCGCGGGCGCAGCGGCGCACCTCGCGCAGCGTCTGCAAGATGGCCTGCTCGGGCGGTGGCCAGTCGAAGCGCCAGTGGCCGCCCTCCTGGAAGACGGTTGGCCCGCCATCGGTAATCATGATGATCTGCTTGTTGGCTCCGCGCGATTGCGCGAGCAGCTTGCGCGCCACCATCAGCCCATGCACCATGTTGGTTCCCTGCACATGGTCCCACTCGCCGACCTCGATCAGCTCCTCCTGCTTATACTCGCGGGCGAAGTTCGAGAATCCCACCAGATGTAGCTCATCGCGCGGGAACTGGCCGCGAATCAAGCTTTCGAGTGCGATGGCGACCTTCTTCGCGGGCGCCCAGAGGTCATTCTGCAGCATGCTCCAGCTCATGTCGAGCATCAGCACAGTCGCCGAGCGCGTCATATGCTCGGTGTGATAGACCTCGAAGTCGTCCTTCGCGAGCAGCACTGGCGCGCCCGGCCCATCGCGGTTGACCGCGTTCATGATGGTGCGCTCCAGGTTCAGCTCGAAGGGATCGCCGAATTCGTAGGGCTTTGTCTCCTCGTCGCGCTCGCCACCGAAGCCGCGCTCCGGAAGGCGATGGCGCCCGAAGGCATCCTTCTGCAACTGCGCGAAGACATCTTGCAGCGCCTTCTGCCCAATCCGGCGGATGCCACGCGCAGTCAGCTCCAGCCGGTCGCCGTTGCGCTTGACCATCCCCTCATCTTCGAGCTGCTTGAGCAGCGCCTGGAGTTGTTCGAGCGCCTGCGCCTCCTCATCGCCGACGAGATCGCGCAGCTTCTCGGCGTCTACACCGTCGAGGTCGCCCGTGCGCCGCACCTCGCGCATCTGCCGCTCAAGCTCGTCCATCTCTTGCAGCGTTCCCATCAGCTCCATCGCCTCGGCCAGCGAGACAGGTTCGTCGCCGGTCAGATTGAAGCGCGTGCGGCGCCCGGAGGGCGACATCGCCTCCAGATTCATCGCTAGCTCGGCCAGGTCCACCCGCAGGCGATCATCGCCGATCAGCTCATCCATCATGCCGCGCAGTTGCTCGCGCTGCTCGTCAGACATGCTATCCATCAGCGCCTGCATCTGCGCCTGACGCTGCTGCATCTGCTCGATCAGGTCATCCAGATTGTTGATGCCAGGGCCGAAGAAATCGCCATACTGCTGCATGAAGCTATCGAAGTCCGGCTCTTCGCCCTGCGCGCGTTGCTGCAGCATCTTGTTGAGCTCGCGCACCATCTCGCGCATGCGCGTCAGGTCGGCGGGCGTCATGTTCTGAATCGCCTGCGTCATGCCCTGGAAGTATTGCTGCATCACTTGCTGCTGCAGCATCTCCAGCAACTCCTGGAACTCCTGCCGGGCCTGCTCGTCCATGAAGTCGTAGTCCGAGAGCTGGCGAATCTGGCCGCCGACATCGTCGGGCAACTCGTCGAGATACTGGAGCTTCTTGTTGGTGATGTTCTCCAGCATGCGGCGCAGCTCATCCTGGCTGAGGCCGCCATCGTCCGACTGCCCCTGCTGTCCCGACTGACCCGCTTGTCCCGACTGACCTTGCTGCCCACGCTGCCCCGACTGCCCCGCTTGTCCCCGCTGCCCCGCCTGGGGCTGGCCTTCTTGCCCTTCTGGCCCCTGCTGCCCCTCGTCGCCTGGCTGCTCGCCGTGCTCGCCCTGCTCAGGCTGCGCGCCGCCCAGCTGGTCATCCATGCGCCGCTGGATGCCCTCGCGCTCCATCTGCTTGATGCGCTCCAGCTTCTCCTTGATGTCGTCCATCACGCCGGAGAGGTTATAGCGTTGCATCTGCTGCTGGCGGCGGCGCTGTAGTTGCTCCATCAGATCGC
This sequence comes from Ktedonobacterales bacterium, assembly GCA_025936795.1. GTDB lineage: Bacteria > Chloroflexota > Ktedonobacteria > Ktedonobacterales > JADMIN01 > JAKAIY01. The sequence goes on from JAICSR010000216.1 coordinate 6,488, forward strand.
GCATGCCCATGCGCGGCATGCCGTCGCGCCCTGTGAAGCCCTCGCGCATCATGCGTTCGAGCGCGCGGCGCAGGTCGCCATGCTTGAGATAATCGTCGGAGAGGGCGTCGAGGATGTCCTCGGCGTCGAGATCATCGAGTCGCTGCGAGCCGTCCCAGCGCGAATAGCGGTAAGGCTTGTGCAGGTGGAACCGGTCGAACATGGAACGCCTCGATTCTGCGCGTGGTGCGCATGCTGCGTCGTGTGAGCGTGTGATGTGCGCAAGCGGTTGAAGCCGCGCCTGGAAGGCGGCAAACAGGCGGCAAAC
>JAICSR010000499.1 GCA_025936795.1 Ktedonobacterales bacterium
TCATATCGTCGGCGCAAGGCACGACGCCGCCCGCAGGCGCCGTCACAGCGTAACACGCCACGCGGGCAGGCGCCAAGCGGCGCTGCGCGAGCGATTCTCACGCCAGGTTCTCCTAACAAAAGCCGGGCTTGTGCAGCTTAGTTTTAGAGTTGCATTTGTCGAGAAGTCTCTCGCTTGTTCTGGCCTTCAGACCAGAACAATTGGGAAAAGGCGCTCTCGTCGATCACATCTGTCGCTTGGCGTCAAGCCAGAAAAGTTGAGGCTGACGCGCTATCTGCAACCCTAAAACTTAGGGGTCTTGATAGGCCGCGACGGGCATAGTTTCGCTGCCATGCCCGTCTGCTATAGTGGGGTGAGGCGACGGCGCGACACTGAAACATGGGAGACCGAGGGAGAACACGATGAGCGTGATGAGAGCTGTGAAGGCGCGACTGCGCAACCGAGGCGTTCGTTGGGGGCTTGTCATCGTTGTGGCGCTCATCCTGATCTTTGAGGTCATCGTGCGTCGCCTGCTGCCTGACGGCGTGACCGTGACCGCGTACCCTCAAGACGGAGGTTACACTTCCGCCAACTACGCCGTCACGACGACGCGCGCCATCAGCGCCGACACCGCGCAGAAGCGCGCGGAGATTGACACGTTGAATAACGATTTCAACACCGGGCCATTCACCACGTCCCCCTACCTCCTCACGAGAGGGTGTGGGGTGCTTGGTGGATGGGTCAACTATCAGGTGACGTTCACCTGGCACGGCCTGCCCCTCCAGTCATGGACGAGTTTGGGAGACTGCGGCGATGCCTTCGCGGACAACAGTGGTGGAATACCGCTGGACTGGTTGTGGGGGCGCCGGATAGCAGGGGACGGCCAGATGCTGCTCTGGACGCTGACGCAGTAATGTCCATCCTGCGTTCGTTCCCAGACCCGCGCGACACACAAAACGCGGCCCAGCATGGTAAGGAGAGGTAAGGTTGTCGGCCAAGCGGCTTTAGTGGACGATGCGCCACTCGCGGATTCGCTGTTGCGGCTGCTGAACTGCCCAACCGATCCGGTCGGGGGCGAGGAACAGATATGGGGAGAGTGCGGCGCAACTATTCCGAGGCACAGCGCCTCAAACCCATCGGCGCGCTCGAGGCTATACGCATCCATCGGCACACGCAAGTTAGCCCAAAGAGCATCTCACAAAGCGGCCATTGCTTGAGCGCTAGCCGACAGATGAGCGCACAGCCGAGGTTGCGAAACGCCTACTTTGGATAAGCGCCCGCCGCTCGTAGCGCACAGTCAAGCGCCGAAAGCGGTCGAAAGCGATTGAGCCACACCAGCATTCGCGTGAACACCGCGCGGTAGCGTCCGAGGCGCTCGCAGGGCGCGATGCCATCAAAGGCGATGTCTGAGCGGATACTGCGATAGTGACAGACCAGCCGACAGGAGACATAACCGTACCCTCTTTCGGCATGCAGTTTGGTGGGATGCTAGCGCGGCAGTCCGCGCTTGCCGCGCAGCTCTGTGTTGGCTCCGCACGTGCGTCCAGCGGAGCGAGCAGGGCAAGCGAGTGCGCGGCGAAAATGTGACGGCTGCCACTGACGCGGCGCGCCCCAGAGTGCTATGCTTCATCATGAGTAATGAAAAGTGGCGTGAAGGCGCTACTATTCATTGCTGAGACGGCCCTGAGAGTTCCAGGAGCCAGTGCAACCCGTACTTGCGACAGCGCGTACACGTAGCTGATACGCTGAACGCGCCATCAACAGGTCGCCGCGCGCTCATCGTCGTCAGTGGCAGCCCCGCAAGGGGATGTGGCCATTGGCGCTCTAGATATAAAGGAGGCGCCGGGTGGGACAAAACGGAGTCGCACTGGACGCTGGGAAGATTCTGGCTCGCTCCGTGCCACGGAGCCGCGCGGAAGGCGCTAGCGCCATTCACAACGCTGATCTGACCGAAGATACCGCTCTGGTGCGTCGCGCGCTTGCGGGCGACCAGGAGGCCTTCGCCACCATCGTGGAAAAATACAAAGACCCGGTCTTCAACGTCGCGTATCGCATGCTCGGCAATCCAACCGAGGCCGAAGACGTGGCGCAGGAAACCTTTGTGCGCGCCTACACGCAGCTTCGTACCTATCAGGAGGGGCGGCGCTTCAGCACCTGGCTGCTCTCCATCGCCTCGCACCTCTCGATTGATCAGCTGCGCCGCCGCCGGTTCCTCGCGTTGCCGCTGGAGAACGCGCCCTTCCTCGAATGGATCGCCGACCTGGGGGCTGGCCCCGAGCAGGCCGCGCTCCAGCTCGAAGCGTCCGATGAGATGCAGAAGGTGCTGAGCGTGCTTCCGCCTAAGTACCGCACGGTGCTTGTCCTCCGCTACTGGTACGACCTCTCCTACGAGGAGATCGCCGAGATGCTTGGGCTAACCTCCGCGCTCGTCAAGGCGCGCCTCCACCGCGCCCGCGAGCTGGTCGCCCGCACCCTCAAAGCCCAGGGATTGGACATGACACTTGCCAGCGAGGATACCCATGAGGCAGATTCCAAGCCTGCTGCGGGTGGCCGCAACTAGGCGTCGCCTGCCTGGCGTCGGCAATGGCGCCGACGACGCCTCCGCTGGCCACTCCCTCGACATGCTCGAGACGCAAA
>JAICSR010000250.1 GCA_025936795.1 Ktedonobacterales bacterium
CCCGCGCGCAGCAGCGCCAACGCGCGCGTCGCCTGGGTGGCCGGAGGATCTGCGGCGCCCAGCTTCACCAGCGCGACCACATCGCCTGGCGCGACGCCTGCGCGTTCCAGCTTCGTTTCGAGCGAGCGCAGACTGAAGGCATACAGGTCCTCCACCTCGATGTCGAACGAGCGGATATAGCTGAAGTCCAGGTTGGGCGGCGCCAGCACCGCGACGGCCCACGGCAGCACGCGATTGAGCGTGCGCAGCACCGCCTGGCGAATCGCGGGTGACGCGCCGACCAGCTCACCCAGCGTCTGAATGCCGAACGCCATGTGCCGCGACTCATCACGCGCAATGTGGGCGATGCCTGCGCGGAAGCCCGGCATCACGCCGAAGCGCTGGAGGTAGTCCAGCATGAAATGCTGGCCTGGATGCGCCAGCGTCCCCTCGACGACGATGTGGTAGAGCGCGATGCACTGGGCATAGAGCGCGAGGTTGCGCGGCTGGCGGCGCAGTTGATCGGTCAGGTGATCCAGCTCACCGAAGACGCGGCGGAATCCCTGGGTCAGCTCTGGCTGGATGGAGGCGATGACCTCCTCATAGCTGCCACTCTCGCCCAAGACCTCGCGCATGAAGCGGTCGAAGAAGACGTGGTGGCGCGCCTCGTCCACGATCTGCGTGGTCAGGAAGATGCGCTGCTCCTGTGTGGGCGCGGCGGTGACAAAAGGCGCGAGCGTGCGTGCGACCGCCTCCTCGCCCTGCACGAACATGGCGTAGTTCCAGCGCGCAGCCACCCGCTGCGGCTGGCTGACATTCTCGCGCCAGTCGCGCGCGTCCTGAGCGAGATCAATCGCGTAGGCGCTCCAGGGGTTGGCCTCCCACAACTTGTAGAGCCGTGTCAGATCAATGCTGGGGCCGCTCATCTGGTCGAGTTGGTCGAGCTGGTCGAGATCGAGTTCCGTGTCAGTCGCCACGGTTTCGTCGAGATCACGCGCCATACTTCCTGATCCTCCCTCGCATAGAGCAGGCTGGCGGTTGAAACCGCGCCTGAAGGTGGCTGCGGCCACCGCAAGACCCGCCTGCACGGATCCATGACACGCGCCTGTAGACCTGCTCAGGTATCAGACCGCGTTGGCTACTTCGAGAAAGACCGTCTCAATGTCAAACCGTTCGCGCAGCAAGTCGCCGAGCGCCTGCACGCCCAGCCGCTCGGTGTTGTAGTGGCCCGCCGCGATGAAGTTTGCGCGCTCTTCGCGTGCGATGGCCTGCGTTCCCTCAGCCGTCTCGCCCGTCAGATAGGCGTCGCAGCCGCGCGCGACCGCCTCGGCCAGGCTGCCCGGCGCCGCGCCTGTCGCCACCGCCAACCGCCGCACCTGCGCTGGCCCGCAGTCGTAGACACGCGGCGTCGCCTGGGCGATCTCGGCCACCAGCTCCACCAGCCGCGCGAAGGGCAGCGGCTGCTCGCGCACGCCAATTGCGCCTATCGGCTGTCCCTGGTACGCGCCGAAGTCCAGCGATTCGATGGTGAAGCCCAGACGCCGCAGCCAGAGCGCGTTGTTGCCCACTTCCGGGTGCGCGTCGAGCGGCAGATGGTAGCCCAGCAGCGAGATGTCGGCGTCGAACAGCGCCTTGAGCCGCCGCTTCTGGCGCGCCAGAATCGGGCGTGGGTCGCGGTCGGTGAAGAGACCGTGGTGGCAGATCAGCATATCAGCCCGTGCCTGAGCCGCCTGCTCGATCAACTCCAGGTTGGCGCTGACACCCAGCGCCACGCGCCGCACCTCCGCCTTGCCAATCACCTGCAAGCCATTCGGGCAAATATCGCGGAACGTACCAATCGCCAGGTAGTCATCGAGAAAGCTGACGATGGCGTCGCGCTCTGTGACGTGGGGCGCCTGGGAATGCTGCGCAGCGGGCGCCTGGTGGTTCGCCGGGCTGCGGCGGGGCGCAGCGCGCGTGTGCGTAGTGGCCTGCGGGCGCTGCCGCTCCTGCGACTTCTCCGACCGCTCTGACGCAGGCGACGCCGGACGCGCTGGTGTCACGGCGCCGCGCGATTTGCGCCGGGCGGCGGCGCGCGCCTCGCGCTTGGCCGAGTCAGCAGGCGCCGCGTCCGTCTGAGCGGACGCAGTGGCAGCCGCCTGCGCAACCGCTGGCGCGCCGGACTGCCTGTCGGGCTGTGGCCCACGACGGGGCGCCCGCTCTGGCGGCGTCGCATCAACGTCGGCCAGCGTCTCACGTGCGATCTGCTCGGCGCGCACGCGGTCGTCGGGCGCCAGCTCGCCATCAATCACCATCCCCAGCAGGCGGTCCTTGACGACGCGCAGCCATGGGCCAGGTTCGCGGCCCAGCAACTCCATCAGCTCGTTGCCATCCAGCGGACTCTTGATTGGCGTCACTTCCGCCTGCTCGCGCAGCCAGACGCAGCGCGCCTCCATCTCGTTGACGCGCGCCACCGCCCGCGCCACTTTCTCTGGCCGATAGCTGGTGATGTCGGCGCGCGAGAGGTCGAGCAGATCGGGCAGCGCGTCGTCGGCTTCGAGCATCAGCCGCCGCACCGCGCCATCGGTCCATTCAGGCAGATAGGCGTTGGCGCGCATGTGCATCCGCACGAGCTTGGAGACGAACTCGATGAATGGGCGGTCGAAGCGCAGCCGCCGCAGGATGTCGCGCGCCATCACCGCGCCGACGTCATCATGCCCGAAGAAGTGGACTTTGCCATTCTCGACGGTGCGTGTGCGCGGCTTGGCAATGTCGTGCAGCAGCGCGGCCCAGCGCAGAGCGGGGCGCGGCGCTGTTCCCGCGACGACACGCAGCACATGCTCGTAGACATCCTTCGAGTGGGCGGGCGCCTGGCTGACGCCGCGCAACTCCATCAGCTCGGGCAGCGCGTAGGGCGCGAGGCCCAGTGTGACGAGCAGGCGCAGCGCGCGGTCGGGGCGCGGGCTGAGCAGCGCCTTGTTCAACTCATCGCGAATGCGCTCGTTGCTGATCTTGCCAAGCGTCGCAGCCTGGCGCTGAATCGCCTCTGCCGTCGCCCGCTCGATCTCAAAGTCGAGCTGCGCCGCGAAACGCACGGCGCGCAGCATGCGCAAGGGGTCTTCGTCGAAGCGGCGCTGCGGATCGTCGCCGACCGCGCGAATCAGCTTGCGCTCCAGGTCGGCGCGCCCTCCCCATGGATCAATGATCTCGCCGCTGAGCGGGTCGCGCGCCATCGCATTGATGGTGAAGTCGCGGCGCAAGAGGTCGCCTTCGAGCGTGTCGCCGAATGTCACTTCAGGCTTGCGCGACTCTGGACGATAGACATCGCTGCGATAGGTGGTGATCTCGATGACCTCCACGTCGGGGGGATGATTGCCCGCCAGCGAGGAGAAGATCGGCTCACGCTGCTCGGTCGCGGGCGGCTCGGCGAGCGCGGCGGACGCGGGCAGCGGATAGTGCAGGGCGATGGTGCCGAAGGTCTCGCCAACAGTGGTGACGGCCAGCGGGCGCGTCGCCGCCACGAGTCGCTTGATCTCGTCAGGACGCGCATCGGTGGTCAGGTCTATATCAGGCGAGCCAGATCGCTGCAAGAGCAGATCGCGCACACAGCCGCCGACCATGTAGAGGTCATGGCCCTGGGCGCGAAAAATCTGGGCGAGGGCGAGAATCGTATCTAGCATGAAGTCCGAATTTCTATGTCCTGGCCCAGAGCGACAGGCGACGAGCGTGCGTGGCGGGCGTCCCACTCATGCCGCTCATGCGCCGTTTCCGCTGTGCGCCTTGATCCACTGGGCGATATCATCGTCGAGGACGGCGCGTTCCGGCTCAAATTCTACGTCATGCGCGAAGCCTGCGTAGGTTTTCCACGTCTTATCCGCGCTGCCCAGGGCGTCATACATCCGCCGTGTGGCTGCCGAAACGACCGCCAGGTCCTGCTCACACTGTATCACGAGGGCCGGGGCGCGAGTCTGCCGCGCGCGTTTGATGACCCCCAGCCGCATGCGCGTGATCTGATACAGGAAGGACGCGCTCTGCGCCCGCACCCAATGCGGATCAGCGTCGAGCATCGCAATCGCTTCCGGATTGGTGGTCATCGTCTCCGTGCCGCCCGCCGCCTTGAACGGACGCGCCGACCCCAGCATCCCAGACACTACCAGCCGAGCGACCGCGCCTGGCGACACCTTCGTCTGGTCGTCAATCCACGGGTTCATCAGAATGACGCCCGCGAGCAATGGTTGCGCGCGGGCAGCGTCGTTGGAGGCGATGTGTAGCGCGAAGATGCCGCCCATGCTATGGCCAAGGATGAAGAGCGGACTGGCTGGCTGTTGCGCGTGAATGTGCTGAAGTAACGTCGTGATATCGCGCGGGTAGATGGCGCCATCGCGCACATGGCCACGCGCGCCCTCCGAGCGTCCGAAGCCGCGATGGTCAACCGCGTAGACGGTCAGCCCGCGCGCGTGCAGCTCGTTGCCCATATCTATGAACCAGCCGGTGTGCGCTCCCAGGCCATGCAGCAGCGCGAGTGTCGGCGCGGTCTCACTCGCACGCCAACAGCGGTAGAACAGCTTGACCCCATCTGGCATGGCCAGGGTGTCCGTCGTGTAGTCCTGCGGCTGCGTCGCCGCTGGAACACCCCAATCGCCAACACGTTCCGGCGCGTATTTACTCTGCGTCGCCATGTCGCACACCCTCCGACTTCGCTCGTACCGCTGCGCCACCGTGCAGCAGGCCGATCAGGTTGGCCCATTATAACATTACACGCCGCTTCGCCGGGCGCTTTGCCGATGTCGCTCATTGGCGCTATGCGATGGGATGAGGGGCCTGAACGCCATGCGCCGCGCTGTGTCGGCCTGAGGCTAAGAACCCGCATTTGAAAACACTACCGGTGTGATAGATTGGCAGCAGCGAACAAACAGCAGCGACCGTACCACCAGCCTGCCAATCGTATCCGGGTGACCTGGGAGCCGATGACGTTCACAACAGTCTCTGAGGCGCCGGAAAGACAGAGGGGAGAGCACAATGAGTGACGAACAGGGGGCGCCTGAGACACAAGGCGTTACGGCGGAGCTACTCGCAACGGTTGACCTTGGCCCTGAGATCGAGGGCATGGCAGGGCGCCAACTGCGCATGCGGAAGGTGACCTTCGCGCCTGGCGGCGTCTTCGGCCCGATGCACGACCATAAAGACAGGCCAGGCTCCGTCTACATCCTGCAAGGAACGATCACCGATCATCGCAATGGAGTCGCTACGGAGTATGGGCCGGGAGTGGGCTGGCCCGAAGATAAGGACACCATGCACTGGCTGGAGAACCGAGGAACGACTCCGGCGGTGGAGATCTCCGTCGATATTGTCCGGCAAGAGTAAGAGAACGGGCTGGCATTCAACAAGCGTGCAGGAGGTCCGCCCCTGCACGCTTGCAGGCCGAGCGCCCGCTCCCGTAGCCTCTCCATCAAGCCCCACCTCCTATATGCCCAGTCTGTGTATCTTACCGCCATGCTACGAGCAGCGTAGGCGCGCATGTCTCTCAGCGAGTCGCAACCATGGCGCGCGCACGCTTTGAGGCCGCCAACAGGATCGAACTGACAATACTGTAGACCATTCTCGCCTCTCGCTCACCACGCAGCAATGCCGACAGTTTCAGGGCCGAGCGCAGTCTCAGCGAGCAGGCCAGGGCAATCGGGTGGCCCTGCTGAACTTTTCGCTCGTAGTACGATATACTTAGGCGTGGGCCAGGTTGTCACTTTGTGGCCTGTTAGTAGGGAGCGGTATGGCGCAGGAGTCTTTAAATGTTCGGGAAGGCATCGCTGGAGGTCTTAGCGGTGTCAGAAGCGATCTGTTTCGCAAGGGCGATGTCCGGCAGACGATCATCTTCTCATTCGCAGCGATCCCCATGGGAGTCATTGGCGCGGTCTGCGCCTGGCTTCTTTACCACCTCATCAGCATCATCACAGGTTTCGCATTCTACGGCAGGCTGATACTCAAGACGCCCGTCTATCCTCCGACCTCCGGACTGGGCATCCGCGCGCTGATCATTCCGGTCGC
>JAICSR010000115.1 GCA_025936795.1 Ktedonobacterales bacterium
AGCAGGTGAGGGCCGCGACGATGGTCGCCATCAGGAACCCTGCGCCTGCGCCTGCTAGTCCGGCGCAGATAGCAAGAACCCGCGAGGCAGGCAGCAGGAACCAGACGGCCCTCCGCATGAAACCTCCTGAAAACAGTCAGACACAGGCGTACATATGCGATTGGGCGTGAGGTACGCCGAAGCGTCGCTATCCCGCGCTAGAGCGGCAGGTTGCCGTGCTTCTTGGGCGGGTTGGAGTCGCGCTTGTTCTTGAGCATATCGAGGGCGACGATCAGCTTCTCGCGGGTGTGGCGCGGCTCGATCACCTCATCTACGAAGCCGCGCGCGGCGGCGATAAACGGGTTGGCGAACTTCTCCTGGTAGTCGGTGACCAGTTCCGCATGACGGGCCGCTGGGTCGTCGGCGTGTGCGATCTGGTCTTTGAAGATGATGTTGACCGCGCCGTCTACGCCCATCACGGCGATCTCGGCGGTTGGCCAGGCATAGTTGATGTCGCCGCGCACATGCTTGCTGCTCATCACGTCGTAGGCGCCGCCATAGGCTTTGCGCGTAATGACGGTCACTTTGGGGACGGTGGCCTCGCAGTAGGCGAAGAGCAGCTTGGCGCCGTGCCGGATGATGCCGCCATGCTCCTGCGCGACACCAGGCAGGAAGCCGGGAACGTCCACGAAGGTGACGATGGGGATGTTGAAGCAGTCGCAGAAGCGCACGAATCGCGCGGCCTTGTCGGAGGAGTTGATGTCGAGCACGCCCGCCAGCACATTCGGCTGCTGCGCGATCAGGCCGACGGAGCGACCATTCAGGCGGGCGAAGGCGATGATGATATTGCGCGCAAATTGCTCCTGCACCTCGAAGAAGGAGTCACGGTCCACGATGGCGCGCAGCGCATCCTTCATGTCGTAGGGCCTGTTCGGGTTGTCGGGGATGATGCTATCGAGCGACTCGTCGGCGCGAGTGATGGGATCGTCGCTCGGCTCGACAGGCGCATCTTCCATGTTGTTGGCGGGGAGATAGCTCAGCAGCTTGCGAATCTGGCGCAGGCAGTCAATCTCGGTGGGCATTGCGAAGTGTGCGACGCCGCTGGTCGCGTTGTGAATGGTCGCGCCGCCCAGTTCATCGAAGGTGACATCTTCATGGGTCACAGTCTTGAGGACGTTTGGCCCGGTGACGAACATGTGGCTGGTTCCCTCGACCATGAAGATGAAGTCAGTGATGGCAGGGGAGTAGACCGCGCCGCCCGCGCACGGCCCCATGATGGCGCTGATCTGCGGGATGACGCCGCTGGCGAGCGTGTTGCGCAGGAAGATGTCGGCGTAGGCGCCGAGGCTGACGACGCCCTCCTGGATGCGGGCGCCGCCGGAGTCGTTCAGGCCGACGACTGGCGCGCCGTTCTTCATGGCGAGGTCCATCACCTTGCAGATCTTCTCAGCGTGCGCTTCCGAGAGTGAGCCGCCGAAGACCGTGAAATCCTGCGAGAAGACGTAGATCAGCCGACCCTCGACCTTGCCATAGCCTGTCACGACGCCGTCGCCCAGCACCCGCTGCTCATCCAGCCCGAAGTCGGTTGAGCGGTGGGTGACGAACATGTCCAGTTCCTGAAACGTGCCGGGATCGAGCAGCAGATCGAGCCGCTCACGCGCGGTGAGCTTGCCCTTCTTGTGCTGCGCTGCGATGCGCTCGGCGCCGCCACCCAGGCTCGCCCGCTCCTTCATACGCTTCAGTTCGTCAAGCTTCTCGCGTGTGGTCTTCACTCTATTCGCTCCTCGTCGGGTCGTATCACGCGCATCTATCGTTCGATGTGGGAAGGGCTAATCGCCTTGGGATGTCGCCTCCTCGGCGGGCGCAGTGGTGGGCGTGGCGCGCTGGACCAGTTCCACCAGCACGCCCTGCGCGCCTTTGGGATGCAGGAAGACGCCGCGTCCCTCAGCTGTGGGGCGCGGCGAGTCGTCGAGCAACATGGCGCCAGAAGCGCGGAGGTCCCCAATCGCTTGCTCAATATCGGGTACTTCGAGGCAGATGTGGTGCAGACCACCGCCGCGTTTCTCCAGGAAGCGCGCTACGCCAGTCTCCGCGCTGGTCGGCTCCAGCAGCTCGATCTCGCTGCCGTTTGGGCCGCCAAGCGGGAGAAAGGCTATCTTGACGCCCTCGCGCGGGAAGTCAATGATCTGCGAGGGGGTGACGCCGAGCGTGTCGCGATAGAAGGCGAGCGCGTCATCGAGGTTGCGGACGACAATCGCGATGTGATCTATGCGCTTGATGGCGCTGGTGAGCATGGGGCGCCTCTCCTTTGAGTGGGAATCCGCTGTATCGTACGTCTGGCGACGAAAGCGCGTCAAGCGCCCGTTGTGAGGCAAGCCGAGCGCGGGAGGATGCACAATGGCCAGGATTCGCATTGGAACGGCTAGCTGGACGGATCACGATCCGTTCTACCCGCCTGAATATAACCGGACTGATATGCGCTCGCGGCGCATCGAGTATTACGCGCGCTACTTCGATGTGGTCGAGGTGGACTCCACCTTCTATCATTTGCAGCCCGCGCGCAACTTTGCGATGTGGGCGGAGCGCACGCCCGACGACTTCATTTTCGACGTGAAGGCGTACAGCGAGCTGACGTGGCATCACCGCGATGAGCAGGGCGAGGCGATGACGCCGCACGCTGATACCTTCGACAAGTTCAGCGCGATGATCGAGCCGATGCGCGAGGCGCGCAAGCTGGGCGCGATCCTCTTCCAGTTTCCGCCCTGGTTCACCTTCAGCGAGGAGCGGATCGAGTATTTCGACGTGGTGCGCGAGGCGCTGCCAAATGATACCATCGCGGTCGAGTTTCGCCACCGCTCCTGGCTGGAGGGCGCGCGACTCGAGCAGACCCGCGCGGCGCTGACTGAGCGGCAATTGGCGTTCTGCGCGGTGGATGAGCCGCAGGTGGGGTCGGGGTCGGCGCCGCCTGTGATGATGGTGACGGATCCGCACTTCACGATGACGCGCTTTCACGGGCGCAATCGCAAGACGTGGTATGGCAAGGGCCTCACAAGCAGTCGCGACCGCTTCGACTACCTGTACAGCCGCGAGGAGCTTGAGCCGTGGGTGGAGCGCATCCGCGAGGCGGCGGCGCAACTGACGGGCAGCGAGGCGCATGTCATCGCGAACAATAACGCCAGCAATTACGGCATCGTCAACGCGCTCGATCTGCAAGACCTCTTCGGCCTGCCCGTCGGCAAGGGCCAGCCACTGCCCGAAGGCCCGCTGCGCACGCTGCGCGAGCGCGACGGTGGCCCGGCGCCCGACGACAACCAGCAGACGCTCTGGGGGCCAGAAGAGTAGCCGCGCGACCTCACCCCCCTGCCCCCTCTCCCGCGAGGAGAGGGGGAACTCTGGCTCAGATGTTGAGATGGCTGCGATGGTAGAGCAGGTAGAGCATCAGCGCCTGGCGATATTCCTGCGCGGTGGCATGGCCCTGTGCGGTGACGCGGTCGGTCAGCGCGAAGACACCTTCCGCGATACGCAGATCGGCCTCGTCTACGAAGCCGGAGCGGCGCAGCTCATCGAGGACGGTCGCCGGGTCACCGCCCTGATGCGGCACGCCATAGCTGCGCGCCGCGCGGCGCACATACGCTTCGAGTTGATAGCGTAGTTGCCAGAAGATGAGTTGGTCATTGCGCGCATTCGCATCGGTTGGCGTGGGCGCTGGTTGCTGGCGGGCTGCAGGGCGCGGCGGCGCGACAGGTGGCGGCGCAGGCGCACGCGGCGCTGGCCTGACAGGCGCCTCTGGCTCCATGTCGTTGAGATAGTCGCCGTAGAGCTGATAGAGATCGGGCGGCAACTCTCGCATGCCTGAGCGGTTGGCCTGCCCAGCAGGGCTGGCGGACGGCGCGGCGAGTGGCCCGGTAGGTTGATCTGCCAGACGCGCGGGAGGATAGCCAGACGCGGGCGCGCCGCCATTGCTTCGGGCGCCAGCGTCGCCAAATGCGCTGTAGGGTGATGCGCCGGGGCTGGATGGCGCAAAGCCGGTCGCGGGGACCGGAATCGTCAGGTCATTCGGCTGACCACGCCACGGGTCGGCAGCCGACGCGGCGGGCGGGCGGGCCTGACCGATGATTGGGTTGGGATCAGCGGGAGCGCCTGGCCGCTGGAGCAGCGCCGACTCCAGCACACGGGTGGCGCGCTCGCGCTCTTCGCCGGAGCGTGGCGTCGCGCGATGTGAGCTATTGGCCCACGACAGCGTTTGCCTGCGCGCGCCGAAGTCGGGGACGGCGCCATTGAGATAGCCCGCCGCGCGGCGCTGCGCCTCGGCGGCGACCCGCGGCGCCAACGCGCGCATACGCGGCAGCAGGCGCATGGCATAGCGGCTGCGCATGCCCTCATTCACGTCGAGGTAGCGCACGATCAGGCGTTCGAGAAATCGGCGCGTCTCGGCGGAGGTGACATCAGCGCGTTCGAGTGGCGCGAAGTTGACCGAGCTGAGGAAGCGCTGAATCTCATCCATGCGGGCGCGATCAATCGGGCGCGTGACGAGCCGGTTGGCGCGAAAATCGAAGAAGGGCGGATAGGCGACGGACGCGGCGATGAGTTCGGCAAGCTCGGCGCGCAGCCGCTCGATCACGCGCGGCTCCAGTTCACTCATTCGCGCTGCCATCTTGGCTAACTCCCCAGACTCGCCGATGCGCCGCGCTGTCCACACGCTCTGGCGTGCGGCGCCATTCTGCGCGCAGTCTATCACGTTGGACGGATGCAGACAAAACGGGTAGCGCATCCCGGCTGGGGCGCCATGCTATACTCGCATGAGTGGCGGCGAGTGATGAGAGGCCCAGAGAGGCGCGCAGGTTGGGAGAGATGAGAGCACATGCGGATACTGGTGGACTATACGGCGGCGATTGCGCAGGGAGCGGGCATCGGTCGCTACACGCGCAGCCTGGTAGATGCGTTGCTGCGTGTGGATCAGGATGATCGCTTCACGCTCTTCTCGGCGGAGCGTCCCAGCGGCGCGCGCAGCTTTCCCATCGCGCCACAGGCCCATGCCGTCACTGGCCCGCTGGACAATCGGCGCATGACGATTCTGTGGCATCGTCTGCGTGCGCCGCTGCCGATCGAGGCGCTGGCCGGGCGCGCGGATGTGCTGCATGCGCCAGACTTCAGCCTACCGCCGACGCTAGGCGCGCAAACGGTGGTGACGATTCACGATCTGACGTTTATGACGCATCCAGAGTGCGCTGTGCCAGCGTTGCGGGCGTATCTCAACCGCGTCGTCCCGCATGCCGTGCGCCGCGCCGATCACATCATCGCCGTCTCACAGCGCACCGCCGCTGATCTGGTGGAGTTGTTGGACGTCGCGCCGAAGAACATCACCGTGATTCACCTCGGCGTAGACCCCTCCGTGCGGCGGGTGGATGATGCCGCCACGCTGGCCGCCGCTGAGGCGCGCTATGGGCTGCGGCGCCCCTTCGCGCTGGCCGTCGGCACGATTGAGCCGCGCAAAAACTTCGCGCGGTTGATCGAGGCGTTCAGTCTGGCGCGCAGCAGGCCAGGTGGTCCCGCGCAACTCGTGATCGCCGGACGCAAAGGCTGGCTCTACGACGATGTCTTTGCGGCTGTGGAGCGGCTCGGCGTCAGTGACGCGGTACGCTTCCTGGACTACATCCCCGATGGCGACCTGCCAACGCTCTATTCGTTGGCCAGCGTCGTCGCCATGCCGTCGCTCTATGAAGGCTTCGGCATCCCGGTGGTGGAGGCGATGGCGTGCGGGACGCCAGTGGTGGCAAGCTCGGCTGGCTCGCTGCCAGAGATCGTGGGCGACGCAGGGCTGCTCGCGCCGCCAGAGGATGTGGACGCGCTGGCCGATGCGCTGACACGCGTGATGAGCGATGAGGCGCTGCGCGCGCAGCTGGTGGCGCGTGGCGCGGCGCGGGTGCTCGCATTTGACTGGGATGCGGCGGCGCGCCAGCACGTCGCCGTCTATCATGCGGTGGCGCGGCGATGAGCGAGGATGCCTCCCCTAAGTCGGCGCATGGCGAGCCGTTACTGATTCCCGTGTGCGCGCCGTTCGATCTGCGGCTGACGGTCAGCGCGCTGCGTCGGCTGCCACATGCGGCGCTCTATCCGCTCGTTGGCGAGCAGTGGCGATTCGTCGCGGCGCTGCCGTCGGGCCATCACCTGTTGGCTGTGCGCGCCCACGCAGCGGATGATGATGCGGCGGTGGCGGCGGTGGAATGTGCGGCGCTGGATGGCGCGCTGGGCGGCGAGGATGCTGCTGCGGCGTCGGCGCTGGTTGCCTGGATGCTCGCCGTCCAGCGCGATCTCACACCGCTGCATGCGCTTGTTGCGGACGATGCGACGCTCGGCCCGCTGGCGCAACGCCTGGCTGGCATGAAGCCGCCGCGTTTCGCGTCGCTGTGGGAGGCCTTCTGCCAGATCGTGCCATTTCAGCAGGTCAGCCTGAGCGCCGCCATCGCCACGCTCAATCGCTTCGTGATGGCGCTGGGGCCTGAGCTGGCCTACGACGGCCAGCGCTACTGGGGCGTTCCGACGCCGCAGCGCACGCTGGCAACCTCGCAGGAGGAGCTGCGCGCGTGTGGGTTGAGCGCGGCCAAGGCGCAGACCCTCCGCAGGCTGGCCGAGCGGGCGCTGGCGGGCGAGCTCGACGCGAGCGACTTCACCTCGCTCTCGGACGAGGCGGCCATCGCGCGGCTGACTCGCCTGCCAGGGATTGGGCGCTGGAGCGCGCAGGTGGCGCTGCTGCGTGGGTTGGGACGGCTCTCCGTCTTTCCAGCGGGCGATTCTGGCGCGGCGCGTGGCCTGCGTGAACTCTTCCCGCAGCATGCGCAGCCCGACGCGGCGGCGCAGGCGCTGCTGGAACGCCTGGGCGACTGGCGTGGCTACCTCTACTTCCTGTTGCTGGGCCGCAGACTCTTGGCCGCCCAGCAACAGGAGCAGGACTGAAGGACTGACGGCGAGCGCGATTCGCTGCGCCCCTTTGCCACTGCGCCGCCAGATGTGATGCGCAGACGCCCGAATGAGATGGCGCTGTGATGGCGGCGGCATACGATATGGGTGCGCAGGTGCGCGCCACATGATAGTCGGGCCACGCCTCAGGCGCCATGGCAGCCAGTGGCTCGACCTCGACTCGACCTCGAAAGGAACGGACCGCTATGAGTCCGACAGATACGACACTTATAACACTTCAGAAGCCAATTGAGCTTGATGATACCGCCGCGTGGAGCGCATATCGGCGTACCAGGATGGCCGAGCTTAGCGATATGATCACTCTGCGTAATGGCGCGGTGGTCACGATGCGCGCCATCCAGCCGGATGATGTGGAACGCCTGCAGCAGTTCCACGCGCGCCTCTCGCCAGAGACAATTGTCATGCGCTTTTTTCGCGTTACGCCTGTACTCTATCAGCGTGACGCAGCGCAATTCACACATCTCGACTATGACAATCGCATGGCCCTGGTCGCGACAGTCGGCGCTGGCGATGACGAGCGCATCATCGCGGTCGTGCGCTATGAGCGGGTGACGGCGACCGAGGGCGAGCTGGCCTTTGTCGTCGAGGATCAGTGGCAGGGGCTGGGCATCAGCACGCAACTGCTGGCGCGGCTCCTGCGCTACGCGCAGGCGCACGGCTTCGAGCGGATGATGGCGATCACGATGGCGACCAACGTCCGTATGCGCGGCGTGCTGGCGCATGCGGGCTATCCCTTCACCGCGCACTATGCGGATGGCTGCCTGACGGTGACGCTCGACATCGCGCATGGGGCGGCTCCTGCGCGCTAACTGCCACCGGAGGCGCTCTCCTGGTGGGTGCGCGAGTGGGCCAATCCGCCACACCATGTCGCACACAGGCGTGGATGGCTAGGGATGCAGCGGTGTCCAGCCAGCGTCTCTGGTGGCCTTCTCCTCCTCCTCGACCTGCTTCTTCGTTTCTTCGTTGCGTTCGCGCGCGCCCATGCGAGTCAGCAAGACCGCGAAACCAAAGAGAATCGCCCAGATGACGGTAACCGCAAATGGATAGAGAAATGCGTCGAGCATGAGTGGTCAGCCTCCTGAGAAAATCGGTCTCGCGAATGCGCAGGGACTGAAGTATGAGTAATGAGCGCACGTGAATGCGCCTTGTGAGCGACAGCGGCGTCCGCAACTCGGAGATGACGCACATCATGCGCCAGTTCAGCGTCATAGACGGGGCAGGACGAGCGGAACGACGGCGCGCCTCTTTCCTATAGCCGTCAACTACAGACAATACAGGCCAAGTTGCATGCCGTTTGATGGACTGTGTAATCGGCGATGGAAGACCAGGCCGCGCAAGCGGAACCAGTGGACGCAGTGGAAGCATAGGCGCTATGAGTGATAGGTCATAACACGTCCGGATTGATCGTCAGCGCGGCGCCAGACCTCACCCCCAGCCCCTCTCCTGCGAGGCGAGGGGAGTTCGGAGGCTTGGCGTCGGCGCAAACACTCTGAGCGGACGTGTTATCAGGAGGTGGCGATGAGCAGCCAGCAGTTGACGCAGGATGACGCTCCAGGCGGTCCTACGCATGTTGTGACGTGTTTTCTGCTGCGGCGCGACCGTGGCTACGATGAAGTGCTGTTGGCGCGACGCAGCGAGCGCGTGCGCACCTATCGTGGCGCCTGGGCGGCCATCAGTGGCTATGTCGAGCCGGGTGTCGCGCCGCTGGAGCAGGCGTATCAGGAGATACGCGAGGAGACGGGCTTGCAGCGCGAGGATGTCACGCTGCTGCGTGTTGGCGCGGCGCTGGCGTTTCGTGACGCAAACATCGCGCAGGAATGGGTCGTGCATCCCTTCCTGTTCCTGGCGCTGCGCCCCGATGTCGCGCAGCATGACTGGGAGGCGCATGAGTTCGCCTGGACAGCGCCCGACGCGCTGGCGAGCCTGCACACAGTTCCACAGCTTGCCGAGGCGCTTGCCCTGGTCTATCCACCCGCGCCGCAGCCAGGAGCAGGCGCATGAGCGCGGCGAACGGGCTGGATGCATCTCGACTGCCCGGCGGCGAGGCTGTCGCGCGCATTCGCGCCGATACATCGCATGGCGCAAGCTGGCTGGCGCGCGAGGCCGCGCGTGCGCTTGCCGAGGCGTCCTCCTCTGGCGATGGTGACGATAGCACCCGACTGCGCCAGTCGCAGGCGCTGGGGCAAGCGCTTGCGCAGGTGCGACCCAGCATGGCCGCCATAGCCAATACTGTCGCGCATATCTGGTGGGCTGGCGTGGCGCAGGCGAGCGTAGCGGCGGCGCAGTTGGCCGCACTGCGCGCCGAGGCGCTGGCAGTGGACGCGCACTGGGGCGCGGCAGTCGTGGGCATGACGCAGTGGGCGCGCGGCGCGGTGGAGGGCCCGGTCTACACGCTCAGCCGCTCTGGCTCGGTGGAAGGAACGCTCTCAACCCTGGCGCGCGAGCGGTCGGCGCGTGATCCGCTACGAGTGATCGTCAGCGAATCGCGGCCTGGGGGCGAGGGTGTTGCGCTGGCGCAGGCGTTGGCCGCCGCTGGGGCGCAGGTGACACTGGCCGCAGATAGCGCATGCGCGACGCTGATAGACGAGGCGGCGCTGGTGATCGTCGGGGCGGACAGCGTGCGCGCTGACGGCTCAGTCGTCAACAAGATCGGGACGCATACCCTCGCGCTGGTGGCGCACGCGGCGGGCAAGCCAGTCTATGCGCTGGCTGAGTGGCTGAAGGTCACGCCGCCCGCCTATCCCCTGGTGATCGAGCAGGGCGCGCCGCAGGAGTTGCTGGCCGAGCCAATCTCGGGCGTCACTCTCCACACTGCTATCTTCGATATCACACCTGCCAGCCTCATCACGCGCATTGTGATGGAGACTGGGCCAGTGGAGGCAGGCGCGCTTGCGCAGATGGCGGACGTGGCGCAACGCGCCTATCAGGCGCTCATGCATCCGTTGTAGGCGCCTCGCTCGCCTGACCCTGCTCGTCGAGTGAGGCGAGCAACGCCCGGGCGTAGGCCTCCGCGACACTCTGGCAATCGAGATAGTTGGCGGCGAGCATGATGCGGTAGCGCGCCTTCCACTTGCGCGCGGCGATGGGATTGAGGCGAAAAAGCGTGTAGCTGGGCGCGTGTTGTTCGAGTTGACGCCGTAGCTCCACCTCACCAAACGCGCTCACGCCGTGCGCCTCAAGCTGCTCGGTCAGGTCGTCGGGGAGTGGCGCGTCCGGCTGCTCTGGCGCTACGGGCTGCCTGGTCATCTGGTTGCTGTGCCTCCTGGCGAGCGTGTTATGCTCTGGGTGCGCGCCGCGACTGGCCTCAGGCGCAGTGTAGCCATTGGCTGCGGGCCAGTCAACTGCTGGCGCGCCAGCCAGGAAGCGTCAGGACGCGAGACGTGCGGCGCGGGGAGAGCAGGCGGATGGATGAGCAGGGCGAGGCGCAGGCGGCAGGGCGTAGCGCGGGCGCGGGCCTGATCGGCGTCGAGCTGGCCGATCTGGCGACGCGGCTGGTGGTCGCTGCGCCGGGTGAACGGCGTGGCCAGATGGGGCGCATGCGGCGGTTTCGCTTCGAGCGGCCACCCA
>JAICSR010000175.1 GCA_025936795.1 Ktedonobacterales bacterium
TCACCAGCGCGGATACGACGCTGGCGGGGGGGCTGAACCGCTATGCCTATGTGGCGGGCGACCCCGAGACGCGCACCGATCCGAGCGGGCACATCCCGGGTTCTCCGGGGCACAACTTCGACCTCATGCTCGGCTATACGCAGTGGTTGGCGCAACCTGGCAAGGTCTACGCCTACCAATGGGCGGCGCCCGGCACCTGGCAAGGCTTCGTCAGCTACGTCGGCCAGGCCGTGTTGGGAACCGACACGCTGGGCCAATCGTTCCATACGCTCTTCCAGAACCCGCAGGCCAGCGCCGGAGACAAGTGGAAGGCGGCGGCCGCTGTTGCCCTGACGCTCGCGAGCGATGCCCTGACGATCGGGGGCACGTTCGTGGGGGATCCCGAGGTGGGGGAGGCGGCGCGTGCGGCAGAAGAGTCGCTGCTGCTCGCCGATGACGCCGCGCACACGGCGGCTGCGGCCACTGACCTGTCCACTGACCTGTCCACTGACGCTTGCGCAGGCGGCCTCTCCTTCGCTGCGGACACGCCGGTCGCCACGCCGCAGGGCGAGCAGGCCATCGCGTCGCTGAAGGTGGGGCAGCCGGTCGAGGCGTATGATCCAGCGACCGGCAAGACGGCGCCCCAGACCATCGTGCGCGTCTTCCTCAACCACGACCATGATCGCTTGGATGTGACCCTGGCCACGCCGGAGCTGGCTGCAACGGCAGCGACGGCTGCAGGCGCCGGACATGGGCGCCAGGCGCCGCACGCTGCGGTGGGAGCAGCGAGGGCGACACTGACCCGCGACGAGACGATCCACACCACGGCCAACCATCCCTGGTTGACCGCAGATCGTGGCTGGGTGGTAGCAGGACAACTCCATGACGGCGAGCCGGTGCGGCTGCTCGATGGCACAACAGCGCAAGTGGTGGCGCTGCACGCGCTGCCGGGCGTGGGGCCGATGTGGGATCTCTCACTCGATAGCGTGCATACGTTTGCAGTGGGCGATCTCCAGGCAGTGGTGCATAATACCGGCTGCCTGCCTAGCAGCACAACAGTTACATCGGGGTCAGACGGAACAACCGTCTACTCACAGCTTGAAAATGGCTCAACCTATCAGTCAGCACTGAGTGCAAATAAGAGCAACTTTACGATGAAATTGGCGTACCGCGATGTCCCCGAAGGTCCGCATGCGTCTGAAGTGTTCTCAGACCAACTGAGGCTGGCTGGAGGCGATCCAACGTCTCTCCAGACATTGACTCTGGAGAATGTAGAAAATGAAGAAACGCTGCAGATGCACGCAAATGAAGGCACGGTCGTCGGATCTCCGCTAGACAAGATGGCCCACTATTTTGCCGCAGACAATGGAATCCAACTTGGCGCTCCCTATTGGCGCGGCAACAACATTATTTATAATATCCTACGGTGAGTGGGGGGAATCAGGTACGCCGTTATGGTGAGTTGCTGGGAATCGCAACACTTGGCAAATCTCAGCAACTCCGTTTCCTTCGTGCGACTCGTTTGTCTTCCCCGTACCAGGAGTGACGAGCATGTCTACCAAGTTGAGCGTACTTGTCTGGAGCGCAGGTCCTCTTGAACCAGTTTTTGCTCCTCTCGTGACAGCAATTCGCGAGTGTCAGGTTGACGTTCGCATTGATGAGCGTGGGGAACAGTTTCTAGCGACATCAGTTCAACACGAGTCACTCAACATGAGCCTCTATCTTTGTCCACTTTCGGTGATCTTCATCCCTTCTACGGATGCGCTCGTAGACGATTATCCGCACGTATGGCGAGTCATTGCTACGACGAGGCCGATGAATCCCATGAAAGTCTCTGTAATCGTTACGGAGTCTCAAACTGCTCTTGGCAGCGATGCATGGGCCAAGCGGTGGGGCGTTCCATATGATTGGCCCATGGTTGCGGGGAATGATCCTGCGTTGGCTTCACGATTGAAGTGGATTCTTGCCCTTAATGAGGACAGTGCGTTATTAAGTACATTTCCCGAACGAGGTGACTATAGTCCGATAGAGCTGTATTCGCGTGCATGTGCATTGTATTTCCAGCAACGCTATGAAGAGGCGCAAGCGTTGATGTCTACGCTAATATCTTCTCACTATGCTCATACAGGGCTTCAGACGTCGTACGCGCACATACTCCTTGCGCGTAGCTTGTGGAGCAGGTGTCTCGCTCAAAGCCAAAGAGCACTGCAACTGAACGATGGACGCGTCATGGCAATGCTGAGTTGGGGAATGAGCTTATTGGAACTGGGGGAGCCGCGTGCCGCCCTCCGTAAGTTTGATCGGGTTATTTCTGTGACGAAAGACTATGGAATGGCTTGGTTAGGCCGTGCTCGTGCATTAGCGGCATTAGGGGAAACGGCTGAAGCCATACGGGCATATGAACGGACTGCCACAATTGAGCCAGCTAATCCATGGGCATACGAGAACGATTATGTTCAGCAAGAAGCAAAGAACGAGAAAGAGAAAATAGAGCACGTCTGAAAACGCATCCGGTTACCTGCCTTGACATTTAGTGGAAGGTTGTCGTTGATCGTATGTGCTACGTAGCTTCCTTCATAGACCGGCGGCGTCACCCCCCGTGACACGGGCAGCCTGGCAGGGACAAGCGCGAGTTACAGCGCCAGCTACAGCTACGACAGCAACACCTTCTACACGCTGGCGCTCAGCATGCAGGGGACGACGATCAGCGCCTCGATCAATGGCGCCGTCGTCGGCTCCGGCACGGATAGCAGCTTCAGCAGCGGCGGGATCGGGTTCGCCACCGCCGCCAATACGGAGCTGGATAACGTCAGTGTGGTCGGGTCGGGGACGCCCCCGCCAGCGCCGACACTGAGCAGCTTTAGCCCCACCTCAGGCGCAGTGGGCAGCACCGTCACGTTGACGGGCAGCGGGTTCACCGGCGCGAGCAGCGTCAGCTTTAACGGCACGCTCGCCGCCAGCTTTACGGTGGACTCCGACAGCCAGCTGACGGCGGTCGTGCCAGCCGGGGCGACGAATGGTCCCCTCAGTGTCACGACGCCGGGTGGGAGCGCGACCTCCTCCAGCAGCTTCACCGTCAGCGCGCCGCCACCGCCGACGACCACAACCACCAGCGCCTACTACGGCACGCTGGCCGAGAGCGTCAACGGCACGCTCAGCTATCTGCTGAACGATCCCGTGCTGGGCAGCGCCTCCGCGAGCGTGAACACGAGTGGACTAGTCACCGCCGCACGATGGCTCTTGTGGATTGGCGGTAGGTCTTTGAGCCCCTCCAGCCCGTGCAACTCAAAGCGCCGCTTGTACTCGTAGAACTGCGTGCGCGTCATGCCGCGCTGGCGGCAGGCGACACTGACGTTGCCCAGCGCTTCGGCGAGTTGGAGCACGCTCAGCCGCTGATGGGCGAGCTTGTCGGGTGCGTTCTGACTCATGCTGGCTTCATCTCCTTCATCTGAAGCGTCTACCTGCCGAAACGAAGCGGACGCTCCAGATGTAACCGACGAAGCTTAGTAGCACACCCCATAGATGCGCTCAGCGAGTTTATTGCGCGGGCAAGTGGAGCCGGACACGTGCCCGCCTGAGGGATCACTTTGGGCTATGGCCTGGGGTTATCGTGTAGTGGGCGTCGGGCGCCAGGGATGGCAGGGATGTTGGAGAGTGGTGAGAAGCGGACATGGCTCGTCGTGGTTGTGGGGAAGGCGCGATAAGACGCCGCGCGGATGGGCGTTGGGAAGCCTCAGTGACCCTGGGCATGCAGCGCAAGTCGTTGTATGGCAAGACGCACGCCGAGGTGACGAAGAAGCTGACGGCTGCGCAGCGTGACTTTGAACAGGGGCAGTTCATCGGTGATGCGCGTCAGACGGTGGCGCAGTATCTGATGAGCTGGCTGGAGACGAAGCGCCCACCCCAGGTGAAGCCGCATACCTGGGCGATCTATGACTCGTATGTTCGGATGCAGATCGCGCCCGTCATTGGGAACGTGCGACTGAGCCAGTTGAGCGGACAGCATGTGCAGCAGGTGGTGACGAAGGCGCTGGGGCGAGGGCTGTCTCCAAGCACGGTGTCGGAGGTCTATGGTGTGCTGCGGCAGGCATTGAAGCAGGCGGTGTGGTTGGGCCTGGCGCTCCGCGATGTGACGGATCAGATTGATCGTCCCAGGCGAGCGGCGAAGCGCAGCGATTCCTCGCTTCGGTCGCCCAGCATTCGTTTGCGGTGTTCTTCAACCTGGCGCTCTCGACGGGGATGGGGATAGGCGAGTTGCTGACGTTGACGTGGTGTGAGGTGGGCCGGGCGACTCTCGGCGGTGGCGTCGCTGAGCTGGCAGGCAGGAGAGCCGACGGTGGCGACGCCGAAGATGCGCCGCTCACGACGGTAGATCGCTTTGGCGCCCGAGATGGTGGCGCGGTTGCGCGAGCAGCGGCATCGGCAGCGGCTCCTGCAGGTCGCGGCGGGGCCTGCGTGGCAGGGGGATCGGTTCGACGCGGTGTTTAGCGATGAACTGGGGTTCCCGCTGCAGGACAGTCGGATGCGTCGCCAGTTCAAGGCGACGTTGATCTGCGGTGATCTGCCGCGTATTCGCTTCCATGAGTTGCGGCACACCTGCGCCACGCTGCTGTTGAAGCAGGGGGTCAATCCGAAGATTGTCTCGGAGTTGCTGGGCCATTCGTCTGTATCGCTGACCCTCGACCTCTACTCGCATGTCCTGCCGGATATGCAGGAGGGCGCTGCGCGCGATGGCGATGGCGCTGGGGTGGTAAAGGAGTGGTAAACGTGCGGGTAAACCTTGTTGGTGAGACGGCGGGTGAGACGGCGGGTGAAACGGCGGGTGAGACGGCGGGTGAGACGGCGGGTGAAGCGCTTGTCAGGCGCGTGATGTGGTCAGCGGTGTGATCATGAGCGGGTGATCGAGGATGTGGATGCGAGCTGCAGTCTGATAGAGCCGATGGCGAGGCGAGCGAGTGGGAGAAAAGTCCGTCAGTATAGCACAGTTGGGCCGGTACGCTTGCAGGCCCGCAGTAGCGCGAAGTGGCCTCCAGACGCGGTACAGTGCGGCCCGACGCATGACAAGCGGCCAAAATTGGCCGTGAAAGGACTTCACAGATGCGATATAATACGTAATGGCAGTGGGCATGTGCTGTTAACATTGGCCCCCTCACACGAAGTACGTATCGTCGAGGGAAGTGAGTTGTAATGCTTCATTTCGCGAACGCTAAAACCGGAGCGGAAGTGCATCTGGGCCGAACAGGCGCGGGTTTCTATGTCGAGGCGCGTCATCCAGATTTTTCGCTCCCATTCCGCAAGACCTACGAGTGGCATCAGCAAGACCTGGCCACTCGCGATTTCGAGCTTCTGCGGGCAGTCGTTGGGGCTGGCCACGAGGAGCGCGAGACCGCCATCGCTAGCTAGGCTAACGCAGGCGCAGGCGTACAACGACGTACCCCTCACCCGCCCTTCTGGCGGTTTCCATTATCTGTCCTCTTTCCGATCCTGTTCCCGATTCTGACACGGTAAGCCCGCTGGCGCTTTGACCAGCGGGCTTGTTGCGTCTCAGGCAGGTTTCGTGCGCCCTCACCCCCTGCTCCGCTCTCCCAGCGGGCGAGGGGAGCAAGGAGGCGGGAAGATGTCGCTACATCTCGCTGTCGGGAGTCCATGTCTCCAGGCGGCGCTTGATCGCCACGAGGAAGCGCGCGGCAGTCAGACCGTCGATTACGCGGTGGTCGAACGAGAGCGACATGTACATCATCTGGCGGATGGCGATGGCGTCGTCGATCACCACTGGGCGCTTGACTACCGCATCCATCGTCAGGATGCCAGCGTTGGGCTGGTTGATGATGGCCATCGAGATCAGCGTGCCGAAGACGCCAGGATTATTGACCGTGAAGGTCGCTCCCTGGAGGTCGGCTGGCATCAGCCGATTGGCGCGCGCGCGGCTCACCAGATCAGCCAGCGCACGGGAGACGCCAACCAGATTGAGCGTGTCGGCGTTGCGGATGACTGGCACGACCAGATTGTTTTCGAGCGCAATGGAGACGCCGATGTTGATCTGCTTGCGCAGCACAATCTTGTTGTCTTCGGTCCACGACGCATTGAGATAGGGCTGCTCTTTCAGCGCCTCGGCGACGGCCATGACGGCAAAGGTTTGATAGGAGACGCCGACACCCTCACGCTGCTTGAACTCCTCTTTGTGATGCTCCAGCCAGCGCGCCAGGGTGGTCATGTCTACCTCGACGAGCGTGGTCGCATGCGGCGAGGTCCGCTTGCTGCGCACCATGTGCTCGGCGATGACGCGGCGCGCAGGTGACGGGGTGATGACCTCATCCGCTCCGGTGAAGGTCACTGGCGGCGCTGGCGGCTGGACGGGGGCGGCAGCGGCGGGGCGCTGAGGGGCGGCGACTGTGGCGGCAGGCGTGGCGAGGTGGGCGAGGATATCTTCCTTGCGGACGCGACCACCTTCGCCTGTGCCCTGAATCTGGTTGAGGTCGATGTTATGCTCTTGCGCCATGCGGCGGGCTAGCGGCGAGACGCGCTCGGCGGTGGCTGTGGCGCCTGCGGCCGGACGCGCCGACATGCTCGCCATTGCGCCATTCACAGAGCCATGTGCAGAGCCATTCGCTGAACCGTTGGCCATGCTATTTGTGGGGCCAGTGGCGCTGCCGGTGTTCGCCTGCTGGGCCGGGGCGGCGCTGCTGGGCGCGCTGCTGGCGCCCGTCTGGCTGCTCGCGCTGGCGGCGCTGGCGGCGCCTGTCTCCTCGATCTCGGCGATGTCTGCGCCGACTTTGACCGTCTGATCCTCGGCGACGAGAATCTTGACCAGTCGGCCAGAGACCGGCGAGGGTAGCTCGGCGGTGACTTTGTCGGTGACGATCTCGACAAGCGACTCATCGCGCTTGACGGTGTCACCTTCCTGCTTCAACCAGCGCCCGACGGTACCCTCGGCGACCGATTCGCCTAGCTGGGGCATGGTGATTTTGGTCGCCATGTGTGCGTTCCTCCTCGATTGGCGCCACTCTGCGCCAGGCCTGTATGTGCTTCTGGATGCTTCACCGCGTCGTTGCGACGAGGTCTGCGACGGCGCCGCATCGCGCATGCGCCTCTGCGTGCGCCCAGATGTACGACGAGCGAGCGCGGCGCCCTGTCACCTGTGATGACGTGAGGGCGCAGACGTATGTTCCGCTCGTACGTGGGTCAGCGGTATCTCTATTCTAGCGCATCTGAGCGCAGAGCGGGGGCAGCACGCATGGCTTGCCAACCAGTTCGAGATATGTTAAGATGTCAGTGAAACAAAAGTTCTACTTCTTTGTACGCGAATTACCGTTCGAGGCGGCCCGACAAAGAATGACAAAGCGAACGAAGGCGCATGTCGCCTTGTCAGAAGGGCGCATGGCGCCAAACTTCCTGGAGGGATGAGATCGTGGAAACGACGAGCCAGAATGCGTCTCAGAACCGCGATGACCTGCACGAGGGAATGTTGAAGCCAAGTTTTCCCTCGAACTGGATGATCGCGTCTGATTTCGACCCAAACGACCACTTGATGAACTTGAAGGGGCGCGACTACCTGAATGTGCAGACGCGCCTGCTGTGGTTCATTCGCGACCAGCGCGCGTTGATCGCAGCTGGGTTGGCGCGTGAGCCATATGTCGTGCGGACGGAACTGGTCGAGCATGACCGCGAGGCCGGATGGGCGCACTTCAAGACCGTCGCGCGCGACGTGCTGGGCAACGAGAGTGTCATGTACGGGTCTGAAGCGGCAAAAGACTTCCCTGATTACATCGAGAAGGCCAGCACGAAGTCCGTGGGACGTGCGCTGCTGGGTCTGGGCTATGGCACAGCCTTCGCGCCAGAGATGGACGAAGGTGAGCGCGTGGTAGATGCGCCAGTCGAGCGGCGCACCGGCCCGGTGCGTCGCGCTGGCGCGGCCAGCGG
Source organism: Ktedonobacterales bacterium (assembly GCA_025936795.1). Classification (GTDB taxonomy): domain Bacteria; phylum Chloroflexota; class Ktedonobacteria; order Ktedonobacterales; family JADMIN01; genus JAKAIY01. The sequence continues at coordinate 7,900 of JAICSR010000175.1, forward strand.
GGCGGCCACCGCCGCCTCGGTCGCGCCACGTCGCCAGGGCGTCATCCGCGAGGCGCCTGTGCAGCAGCCAGCCGCCACGTCAGCCTCGGCGACAGAGGCGGAGCGCGATGGCGCCGAGGAGCCAGCGGCCACCGAGCAGCAGATGGTGA
>JAICSR010000258.1 GCA_025936795.1 Ktedonobacterales bacterium
CCATGACGAACGTACAAGATTGCTTGCTGGAGGTCATCGCGAAAGGGCCAGGGTACGTGATCCGTAGCGCCGAGCGGGCAGGCATCGACCGAAAATCTGAGTGGGATCCAGCCGCCCTCCTCGCCGATATTCTGCAGGAGACACCGCGGCTGCTCGTGGACCACGCCTGGACGGAATGGACCATCCTCGCCGATGGCAGCCAGTCATGCGCCATCGTGTACGGTATACAAGACGGGCCGCCGGGAGACCGCGCTATCCTGAACTATGGTCACCTGCGTGCTTTCGAGTTGCGGCATAAGCAAAAAGTTGAGCGAGCAGCCGACACGTCCCTCACGAAGGGGTTCGTCCCTGGCTTCTGAAAATCTGGTTACAAGCTGGGCCACCTCCATGAGTGGGCAGGCGCGAAACACTGGACGACACAGGAATGCTGAAGCATAAGGAGGAATCATGAGCAGGGAAGAACGTGCGCAGGCCCAGGAGGAGCAGCGGGAACGAGCCACGCGCCAAGCGACTGACCTCATTCGCGCCTATCGCGATGATCCAGATGCGTGGGTACGACTGCTTTTCACTGCTGGAATGGGCGACGAGGCCGTCTATCACTTCGATGTGTACTGGCCGACGCAGAAGCAGGATGAACAGACGCGCGTGGTCGTCCAGCATGTGGCGATGGGTCGCTGGACGGCCACATTCGTCGGAGATCCCCTGGCGACCTCAATTGCATCATCTGCAGGGTGATCCATGAACGTAGTGGGTCACTCTCTCTGCTATTATTACTAAAGCCGCGCCAGAGACGCCACTTGACCGTGGCTCAACAGGCCCGGGAACAACGTCACAACAGCCGGGGTACGTACCCCGGTTGAAACCAGACAGCAAAGAGGGACATCTCCTTCAGCGCCAATCGAGACGACCGCGCCGCCGCCAGGAAGGGCATCAGGTTGGGTACGTACCGCGAGCGATCAGGATACGGCGCGCTCACCTGGACGAGCTGGACGGGCCGGGCATGAGTGGAGGCGCGTTACGGACAGCTGCAGGAATTAGCCAGACAAGCGCTCAGAAGCATCATGCGATGCTGACGACTTAAGTGGCCACACCTTCACCACGCGAGAGGCCGCACAAGTGGTACAATTGCTGTTCCATATAGAGATAGACCAATAGATGGAAAGGGGCGCGCCATGTCACAATACCCCCCGGTACCGCGCTACAATCTCGGTGACCACGTGGCCGTCCAGGCAGATGAGTGGTCAGCTGATGGGAAATTTCACGGAGTCGTTTATGCGCGTGCCTGGAACGGCAGCACAGGCGACCACATCTACACCATAGAAGTCTCCCAACGTGGGGGTGAGGAATCAGCGTTGATGGTCGTACACGAGCACGAAATCTCCGGCCTAGTCTGACTCCCTTCCTGTCCAGGTTAGGCAACACGTGTCGGGCAGTGACAGGCAATGGGCGCAGATGCCTCGTGTCAGGGCGCTCATACGGCGACCTGCTGGCGACCTGCTGGCGACCTGCTAACGGCATCGTGCAGATGCAGAGGAGGTTCACCCCATGACGCGATACATCGGCGAGTCGGTGCAGGTGCGCCATCACCAGGGTCAACTCACTGCCTTCATCTGGCGGAATGCGACCTACCCTGTGCGCGTTATCGACATGTGGCGGCTTGCGACCCGCTGGTGGGAGCCAGGCGAGGCGGCGGATCGCACGTACTACCGTTGTGAGACCACCGACAATCAAATTTTCGAACTGTACTATGAAGCAACGCCCAGGGTCAGTATCCCAGACAACAAGCGCTGGATACTCAATGTCTGCCAGGACTAAATGACACGCGCTAACGGTTCAGGGTCGACAGATCCTCTGGCACACTCACTTCCGGGTATTCTGCCTCCTCGTTCGGATCAGCCACAGGAATATCCTCACCATCGGCGCGCTGCTCGTCGATGCCCTCCTGAGTTGCTGCAGCCTAGTGGCCGCCGACGCGAGTACTCGCAGTCATCTTTCAGTACCCTCAGTCGGGTCGTGGTGATTGGAACTGCGGTATCGCTATCCTTTCATCCAGGCCGCAAGTGCTTCATGGGCTGCTCGCCGCTTTGGGCCAGAGGTCGAACAAAAGGAGGGTCAAGTTGAGGTGCAAGGTCGCCACTTCTTCGTGACGCTGCCGGATCCTATTCGCCCCGAGTCAATCGGGCAACTTACGCTTTTCACGTATGATCAGGCGCAAGATAGTAGCGGCGCCGTGGTGCAGCATATAGCCCCAAATAGTTCGACCGCGGCATGAGGTGCGATGTCTGGGCGAGCTGACTCCTGCTCTGCATTTGCTCATTTGTGCTTGCGTTGCTGTCAACCCCATACATCCAGACGAGTTCGGACCTATGTGTTATCGCAAATACAAGAATGCTTGAAGCATGTCATTGATACTCTCGGGGGCTTGCAAATGGGGCCAATGGCCAAGGGTGGGGAAACGTTTGACTTGCAGATTTGACGCCCATGGTTCCAGGTCGTCGGGCATCCACGGGCCGAGATAGGGATCGAGTTCGCCCCAGAACAGCAGAGTTGGCACGCCAATGACACGCATCGGGCTTACATACGCCAAGGTTTGAGGAAGTTGGCGGTAATATTCTAGCGCGGCACCGAGTGCTCCAGGGCGACGTATGGCGTCGATGTTGCGTTGGATATCCTCATCGGTAAGCCAGGCGCGCCCACGATCCGCCGCGCGAAAGGTGCGCCAGAGCAGGGCATAGCCGTCACGCTCAATCGCGCGCTCAGCGAAACCACGCCGTTGGAAAAAGGCGATATAGGCACTCCGCCGGAGTTGGCCAGGATGCTTCCACCCGCGGGTGAGCGTGATGGGGTGTGGCGCGTTGAGGATGGCGAGTTTGTGCACGACTTCCGGTTCACGTATACCAACGACCCAGGCAATGAAGCCGCCCCAATCATGCCCGACGATCGCTGCTCCACGTTGTCCCAGAGTATAAATCAACTCGCGTATATCGGTAGCCAGGGTCGCAACATCGTATCCCGATGGCGGTTTGTCGGAGAGGTTATACCCGCGTAGGTCAGGCGCGACGACGTGATAGTGGTCAGCGAGGGCAGGTAATTGAAAACGCCAAGAGACAAAGTGATCAGGAAAGCCGTGGAGCAAGAGCACCAAGGGCGCATCTGTTGGTCCCGCTTCCGCGATGTGCAAAGTAATCCCATTGACACGAACAAAACGTTCTGTCCATGGCGCATCGGCTTCAACGCCACGCATGAGAGGCGACTGCTCCATAGGATCACCCCGTGAGATCACTGTCTCGGCTGTTCCTGGGAACAGTAGAATGCGCACCGCTTCCGTGCTTCATCTATAATACTGCTCTACGTTATTCCTGACAGCGGCTGACGCTCCTTCTCCTATCGTATCCCGGTAAATCGTTGAACTGCCATGTTAGCTCAGTCAACTCAGTCACCAATCGCCCCACGTGAGGCGCAAGGAGTAGTCTTAGTATCTCAAACTGCTGGTATTCCTGGCGCTACCAGCTACCGGCGCTGGCGGCGGTCCGGCGGGTGGTGGCGCTGGATACACGCGGCTATAACCTCTCCGACAAACCCTCTAGCGGCTACGATCTGTCGACGCTGACCGCTGATGTGCGCGGGGTGATCGAGGCGCTGGGCGAGCGGCAGGCGGATGTCGTCGGCCACGACTGGGGCGGGCTCATCGCCTGGACGTTTGCCATGCGCGAGCCGGACTATCTGCGGCGGCTGGTGGTGTTGAACGCGCCGCACCCCGCCACGCTGACCCGCGAATGGCGGCATCCCGGCCAGTTTCGCCGCAGCGCCTATGTCGGCTTCTTCCAGTTGCGCGGCATTGCCGAGAACAGCATTACCCGCGACAACTACAGCCAGCTCTGGCGCACCTTTCGGTCGGCGGATCGCGGACGTGCCTGGCTCACCGATGAGGATATCCAGCGGTTTGTGGATGCGATGGCGCGGCCCGGCGCGGTGACCGCTGCGCTCAGCTACTACCGCCAGCTTCTCCGCCACGGCGCCGCCCCCCTTTCTCCCGCGCGCGTGATTACCGCGCCATCGTTGCTTCTCTGGGGCGAGCTCGACCCCTATCTCGGCCCGTGGATGGCCGATGGCCTGGGACGCTGGGCGCCTGACCTGCGCGTGCGCCGCTTCTCGACGGTGGGCCACTGGCTCAACCAGCAGGCGCCAGTAGCCGTCAACGCCGAGCTACTAGCGTTCCTGGGAGAAGATGGGTCGTGATGCGCCATCATTTGCCGATGCAGAACTCGGCGAAGATGCGGTCGAGCAGGTCGGCGGTGGCCGTCTCGCCGGTAATCTCGCCCAGCGCATCGAGCGCGGCCCGCAGATCGATGGCCACGAAGTCGAGTGGCAGGCCGTTGGCCAGCGTCACCTCCGCCGCCTGAATATGTTCCAGACTGCGGCGCAGCGCATCCTTATGGCGCGCGCTGGAGACGAGTGCGTCGCCCGCCTGGGCCGTTCCGCCTAACGCCAGCGCCGCAAGCTGCCCTTCCAGCGCGGCCAGTCCGTCACCTGTGAGCGTTGACGTTGCGACCAGTGGCGCGCCGGGCCAGAGCGCCTGCGCCGTATCATCCGGTAGCTGACGTGGTAGGTCCGCCTTGTTGAGCACGAGAATTGCTGGCCGGGCAGACTCGTTCTCCGTCAGCGCATGGAGCTCCGCCGCCACTGACTCATCCAGCGCCATGAGTGGCTCCGAGCCATCGAGGACGAGCAGCAGCAGGTCGGCGGAACGCGCCGCCGCGCGCGACCGCTCGACGCCGATGCGCTCCACCGGATCATCGCTTGGCGTCAGCCCAGCGGTATCCACCAGGTGAACGGCCAGCCCGCCAATCAGCGCCTTCTCCTCCACCGTGTCGCGGGTCGTTCCGGCAACTGGTGTGACGATGGCGCGCTCGGTCCGCAGCAGCGCGTTGAGCAGGCTCGACTTGCCCACGTTGGGACGGCCTACCAGCGCCACGCGCAATCCTTCGCGGAGCACCCGCCCGCGATCCGCGCCCGCCAGCAGCCGCTCGATCATCTGCCGCGCTCCCGCGATCAATCCCGCCAGTTCCGCTGGGTCGGGTGGTGGTACCTCTTCCTCGGGGAAGTCGATGCTGGCCTCGATCCGCACCATCGCGTCCAGTGCGTGTCCGCGCGCCGCGCCGACCTCCGCCGAAAGCTCGCCCTGAAGCTGGCGGAGCGCCAGACGGTGGCCCGCATCGGTCTCGGCGTTGATGAGCGCCATAACAGCTTCGGCCTGCGCCAGATCGACGCGGCCATTGAGGAAGGCCCGCAGTGTCATCTCGCCCGGCTGAGCGGAACGTGCGCCCGCCGCCAGCGCCAGCTCGAGGATGCGCCGCAGCACCAGCGGCCCGCCGTGCGCCGAAATCTCGACGACATCCTCGCGGGTATAGGTTCGCGGCGCGCGCATGAACGCCGCCAGCACCTCATCTATCACAGTATCGCTGGCGGGATCGACCACGTGGCCGTAGAGCAGTTGATGCGAGGGCGGCGACTCGGACTCAGTGAGCGGATGCGCCGGGCGGAAGATGCGCAAGCCAATGTCGAACGCCTCCGGCCCGCTCAGCCGGACGATGCCGAGGCCGCCAACGCCGGGCGGGGTGGCTATCGCGGCGATGGTGTCGTCGGTGTATGCGTTGACGGCGGTATCTTCTTGTGTCACGTCGGATGTGCTCATACCGTTTATGGTATCACGAGAATAGAGTCGCTTGAGATAAGCGGCTGGCGGCTGAAGCCGCGCCTAAGGGCCGGTGCTCCGCTGCGGCCCCAAATACCCCCTGCGCGGGCGGAGGAG
>JAICSR010000131.1 GCA_025936795.1 Ktedonobacterales bacterium
CTACCATGTGCTGCTCAAGCTGCTCAAGCTGCTCAAGCTGCTCAAGCTGCTCAAGCTGCTCAAGCTGCTCAAGCTGCTCAAGCTGCTCAAGCTGCTCAAGCTGCTCAAGCTGCTCAAGCTGCTCAAGCTGGTCGCAGGTACGCGTACAAGCGCCGATGTGGCCTCCGCTGAACGACCGTTTGCGAGTGGGTACGGTTGGTTTCTGACAACGTCAACCTCGGTGACGCGGTGGGCGTGGCAGAGGAAGCGAACATGCGACGCCGCTTTCGTGCTCACGAACCACCACTCCTGATTCAGCGCCAACCTGGACTGAGTAGTAGGGTCTGGTGTCGAAGCTGATCTATCGCTGGCGCTGACAGAGTAGGACAGATTCCGTAGGGACTCGCATGTCACTGTGCAGGCTGGCATTATCGGTGAAAGGGGGAACCGCCCGAAAACTCGTTGATGCTGATCAGGTTCCCCTCGGTGTCCTTGAACCAGCCCGCCTTCATGTACCCGCGATCCATGATCCCGTTGGTCATCGTCGTTCCAGGGCCGGGAGGCGCGGGAAACACCTCGAACGTTACGCCCTGAGACCGCAGGCGAGCGACCTCGCTCTCCAGGTCGGCCACGACCAGTCCGAGCTGGTCGTGCGTCCCCGAAGGCGCGCCGGTACTCGGGAACACGAGAAAGTGCGCACCGCCAACCTCATAATACAGGTGATGGTGATTCTCGACGTAGGGTTCAAGTCCGAAGTGCTCGCGCCAGAAGGCACGAGCGCGATCCACATCCTGCGCCGGCAGCTTCGCGTACGCGAACGCGGGGGGTGACGGCCGCACGTGGACTTCTGTCTGCTGATTGGCGGTGGTGTCCATGCTTCCTCCTGAATGTCAACTCTGCACAACGAAGGTAGGAGACGACGACGTACTCGATGTGATCCTCCTGGCAGGGCCACAAGCGCTCCGATCAGCCTTTCGAGGCCACAGGGGGTACAGCGCGACACCCGACCGAGTCGGTAAAAGACTCCTGCCGAGGCGCCGGTTAGTGAGGTCAAGACCCTCAGTAGACTCTTGCCTTACGCGGACGGTAACATCTCAATGCCGTACTTGTGTGCAACTGCCATTACCCGCTCGAAGTCCGGCTCGACCGGCGGCGGCGGATTCGAGGGATCCTTGATCTGCTCCCAAGCTTCCTCCATATACTTCTCTACCACCCCACCGGGTGACTGCACGATCAGCATCCGCGCCTGTGCGTCGCCGATATTCTTGAAGGCATGTGGTGTTCCGCGCGGTACGAAGAAGGACTCACCGGGACTGCATGTAAGTTGGAGATCCCCTAGCTGACAGGCATATGTACCCTCCAGGACGAAGAACGCCTCGTCGTTGCCGTGATCAATGTGCGGGGGAACACCGCCTTGGGGTACATTCCAGACTTCGCATAGCGAGAAGGCGTTCTCGTTGTCTGCGCCCACTACCTTGAAGAAGAACAGGTCGCCCCGGGCGCGGAATGTCTTCCCTTGGCCCGGCTGGACATGTTTGGCCTCTGACGATGCGCTTTCGGTCGTCATCTACGAACCTCCTCCTGCGCGTTCCTGCTTGAGTACCTATGCGCTACTACGTGTGCGCCATGCCGCCTGTTCATGAGATTGATGTCTCATGATGAGAACATGGTATAGTAATGGTAGCCTGGATGTCAAGAGCATGTCATGACGAAGCTGAGAGGACGAGCGCACGACGATGACTGCGGTCTGGCAGAATGAAGGACGGAGCAATCAGAAACGGCGCACCCGCGCGGCGATCCTGGCCGCTGCAGTCGAGTTGCTGGATCAGGGGCAGCGACCGACCGTGGCGGAGGTCGCGGACGCGGCGCGCGTCTCGCGGGCAACGGCCTATCGCTATTTCCCCACACAGGAGTACCTGCTCTCTGAGGCCGCGCTCAACAGTATTCCGCAAGAAATGGATGCGATCCTCGATGCAGCAGCGTCCACAGATGTTGCTGAGGTACGGCTCGACGCGGTGGTGCAGGCGATCCAGGAACGAACCGTCAGGCAGGAACAGGGCTTCCGTACACTACTGCGTCTCTCGCTAGGCCAGCCAGGTGATGGCTCAGGTGATGGCAGCGATGGACAGGAGGCGCCTGAGCAGAGACAGCGGGGCGGGCGCAGGATTGACTGGATCGAGCAGGCCCTTCGCCCGATCTGGGGTCGGTTGGATGAGTCGATGAAGGAGCATCTGCTTGGCGCTCTCTCGTTGTGCATGGGTATCGAGGCGCTGGTGGTGCTGCGGGATGTTTGCGGCTATTCTCCCCAGCGGGCGGTCGAGATCAGCCGATGGGCGGCGCAAGCGATCCTGCGAGCCGGACTGGACCAGGCGTTCGGCCATGACGAGGGTGCGAACGAGGGTGCGAACGAGTAGCGTGCAAACAGTGAACGTCGTTCACCGTCGTGATGTAGCAGCAGGCGTCCGATGTTTCCGATCACACGACTGGCGCTCTAGATGGCGTCCTGCGGGCCGCCGAAAAGCCTGCCTGCGCAGCCCAGGGGCCACCCAGGCGCGGTTTCAACCGCCAGCCGTGTCCGCTCGGCTACTTCGATTTCGGCTGCGTAATCGGCGTCGCCTTCTCGCCCAGCTTGCGCTCGTTGCCAGCGCGCAGCCGCTCGATGTTGTCCTTGTGCGAGACGATCACGACGGTCGCGCCGACCACGACGAAGATGCAGTGCGGCACGCTATCCACATGCGTGATCGTGAGGTAGACCTCCGCAACCGCCGCAAGCAACGCGCCCATGATGGAGCCGAGTGAGACGTAGCGTGTCAGCCACATCGGCGCAATGCCCGCAAAGGCGCCAAAGACCGTCGCGATGGGCGACATCGCCGTCATCGCGCCCGTGGCCGTCAGCACGCCGCGCCCGCCCTTGAAGCCGATGAAGATCGAGTAGTTGTGGCCCAGCAGCGCCGCCACTGCCGCTACAGCCTCGGCGCTGGCGCGCAGTGTCGCCCATGTGTCTGCGCTGTAGCCAGGGTGGGCGATGGCGCCGAAGAAGACATAGCGCGCCAGCAGCACAGCGGCCACACCTTTGAAGAAATCTACCAGCACGACGATCGCGGCGGGGCCAGGGCCAAGCGACCGCAGGATATTGGTGGCGCCCGTCTTGCCGCTGCCCAGCTTGCGCGGGTCAGAGCCGCCGAAGATGCGGCTGACGATTACCCCGGTCGGGATCGAGCCGAGCAGATACCCGGCGGCCGCAGCGACGATGAAGCGCAGAATGATGTCGGTGATAGACATATGCGAGCTGTCCTCTCCCAACGCGCTGACGGCATTGACGTGCGTGTTCCCACGAGCGGACGAAGAGAATGAAAAAGGCGTCGTGGCGCCCTGAGCATAGGCGAGGCCAGCCCGCATGTCAAGCGCCGGACGGCGCTGGTGGATGTGCGCTCAGGGCGCGACGGACGAGCTTCAGCAACGCCTCTATTGGGCGCGCATCGCACAGACATCGGCCACACATAGCCACCAGAGTGGCCGCGTGGCGGCTGCCGCTGACCGCTCGTTGTAGCGTAGGAGTGGCGCGCGAGTTGCTCAGAAGCATCTTGCTGACTCTTGAGTTGCGCAACAATTCCATTGCCGGGCGCGTCATGTCATCGTATGCTTTCTGTGGGAAGCAGATGGACCTATACCATGACCGCCGTGTCGGCGTCGAGCGCACGCGCAACCCCTGATCGGTAAGACACCAGCCGCTGGCCACGAGCAAGGCGCTGTGGACAATGGCTGGGTTGAGAAGAAACGTTTAGGACGCATGAGCAATCCGAAGCGGAGCAGGTCGGGGAGGTCGCGCTCGCGGCGCAAGAGCCGCGCGACACGGCATGCGCCCTGGACGGCGGAGGCCTCGCAGCGCACGCCACAGCGCGCATATGCGGGGGTCGCCGTGGTTGCTGGCGCGGCGCAAGGACGTTCAGGCATGGCTGGAATGAAGGCGACAAGTGACGAGGCCAGCGGGCGGCGCGCCAATGGCGCGAATGGCGCGCGTGCAGGCCAGGCGTCCGGGCATGCTGGCGCCAAACGCAAAGGCCATTCACGGCGCACAGCGCACTCGGCGGCAGTGGACCGCAGGCGTCGCCAAAATGCGCGCCAAACGCACCCGAATATCGCCAACCTGCCACGCTCGGCGCCGATTACGGCAGTGGAAGCGGCCCTGCGACGACGCTCGGCGCCGCTCAGCCGCCCGCGCTCCGAGCTGCCAGCGCTGCCCGCCGTTCCCGCGCGTCGGGCCACCACCAGCGGTCCGCTCTGGCGGCGACTGAGCGAAGACGCAGCGCGAAGCGTCACGACCTTCCGCCGCGACGCCGCGCCCGCGCTGAGCGCCACGTCTGTCCACGGCGTTGCAAACGCCAGCGCCACCGCAGCAGCGCCAACTCGCCCGATTTTCACTGCCACGCGCCGACGCCTGCATGTGAGCGCCAGAAGCGTCATTTCGCTGGCGCTGCTGCTCGCCCTGCTGCTCGCGCTGATTCCGTCGCCAACGCTGGTCTATAACAACACGCTGGCGCTGGCCAGGGATGGAGCCACGCATCTGAAGGCCGCTGAGGTCAACCTCAAGGCGCTCGCCACCAGCCCGACCGATCTGGCGACCATCAACGCCGCCCAGCATGAACTGCAACTCGCCCATAATGACTTCGCTCAGGTGCAACTGCGCTCGGCGCTGATGACGCCTGCGGAACTCATACCCGGCGTGGGCGCCAAGGTGGCGGCCGCCAACAAGCTCCTGCCGCTGGCCGTGGATGGCACGCAGGCGGGCGTGCTGGCCTGCGACGCGCTCAAAACGCTGGTCGCGGGCCTCAAGAATCCGCTGGGAACCACTGGCGGACTGACCAGCGCCGACACCGACCAGATCATCGGCGATGTTGACCAGATTCAGGCGCTCTATGGCGAGATGGAACCGCAGCTCCAGAGCCTGACGGCCAGCGACCTCGCGCTCGAACCCGGCCTCTGGCCAACGATCAGCAGCCTGCAAAGCAAACTGCCACAGGTGACGCAGCTGATCAATGATCTCGACGGCGTGGCGCACACGCTGCCGCAACTGCTGGGCGTGGGCAAGCCAGCGACCTATCTGGTGGAGGTACTCGACTCCAGCGAGCTACGCCCGACCGGCGGCTTCATCGGCAACTTTGGCGCGCTGACGCTCGATGGCGGGAAGCTCGACCCTGGCTTTCACATCAGCGACATCACGCTGATTGATAGCAGCGTGAAGTTCACCAACGCGCCGCACCAGCAATTCATCCCGATTCCGCACAAGTATAGCTGGCTCAACGCCGTCTTTGTGGACCCCAACGGCAATAGCTGGTCACTGCGCGACTCGAACCTCGACCCGAACTATCCGACCGCCGCGCGGTACGCGCTGAGCCTCTACCCGCGTCTGCTGCCCAACGCGCAGAAGAACCTCGCCGCGCAGCATAGCTCGCTGAAGCTCTATGACCCGGCCAAGAGCGGGCAATTCGCCGGGGTCATTACGCTGAGCCTGGGCCTCTTCGAGCAGGCGCTCAAGATCACCGGGCCGCTCGCGGTCCCAGAGTTCCATGAGACGATCACCTCCAGCAACTTCGTCAGCAAGATTCACAGCTACGCGCTCGGCAGCAAGGCCACTGGCCCAGACAGCAAGGCGTGCGGCGTGACCTCCTGCGCCAAGACGTTCACCAGCGCCGTCGTCGCGGCGTTTATGGCGAAGATCAAGTCAAATCTACCGCTCTACATCGGACAGATGGGCAAGCTCTTCTATGACTCGCTGCGCACCAAGGATGTCGAGGTCTATCTGACGCCCGCCCCCGCCCAGCAGATGCTGCATGACCTGAACCTGAGCGCGGAGGTGGCGGCGACGACGACCGGGGATAGCGTCTTCGAGGTCGAGGCGAATATCGGCGCGAATAAGGACAACTACTTCCTGCGCTATCAGATGGCCGACCAGATTACGGTCGATCAGTCGGGCGCCGCCACGCACCACCTGGCGTGGAGCTACACCTGGCCAAACGACCCCGCCACGCTCAAAGAAACCTTCGCCGCTGGTGGGCCTGACTATCAATCCTACGTGCGCGTCTTCACGCCGCCCGATGCGAAGCTGATCGCGCAAAAGCGCCTGGTTGGCTTTGGGACGAGCAGCGAGTTTGGCCGCAGAGTCTTCCACGGCAGCGTCACCGACAGCTACGGGCGTACCTCGTCGTATGCGCTGGCCTGGAAAGTTCCCGGCGTGGTGACACACGACAGCGCAGGCTACCACTATCGCCTGATCTTCCAGCGTGAGGCGGGCATCGTCTGGCCGCTGAAGGTCTCCGTCACGTTGCCACGCTGCGCCACGCTGATCGGCGCGCCCGTCACGAGCGGACTGACGGCGCAGAATCACGTCGCAACGGCGGGCAATGTCGTCACGATCACTGGCCCGCTCACGATGGACGCTCAGGTCGAGATCAACTACGCCTGCTCAGCGTCGGCAGGCGCACTGGCTGGCCAATCGCTCGGCGGCGCGCGGTAGTCTGAAGGCCGCTGGTCATCGGTGATGGTCAGCGGCCTTCGGCGTGTACTGCTAAAACGCAGCCGCTGACTACGCGCTACACACCGGCTTGTCGAAGCTCGTCGTGATGCCCGATGCGCTCACGCTATAGTGTGCGACCTCATGGAAGGTGAAGCTCGACCCATCTGATCCTGTGGCGTGGACCGTGAACGTGGATGTTTCGCTGCCATTCTGCAGATTGTTGTTATCGCCGAACCACGAGGTGGTGTGGCCGCTGTAGGTAGGTAGCGTGGTATCTGTGGGGATAGCGCTGAAGTCGCCAGTCTGCGTCCCAGTCACCCAGAATGTTCCTGCGCCCTTGCCAGCGGTCAACTGGGTGGCGTGCATCTGGCCATTGTAAGTGATGGTGATCGTGGCGGGAGCGCCCGCGTAGGGGCCGCAGGGAATCACGTCGTCAACCACTTCTACCGCGTTGTGGTAGGTACACTGAATGTGCATGGCGCCTGCCCCTGCGCCAGAGCCTGCTGTCCAGGGAGTGCAGTCTTGCGCCGAGCCGCCGCTGGCCGCGAAGGCCGTGGAGGCGCCGCCGACGGAGAGCAGGGCGGCAATCGCGAGGGCCAGGAGCGCGCCACCGAGGGCGCCGCGTTTCAGGATGCGCATGGTGCATATCTTCTTTCGCTATGGAGCGCTCCACTGAGCGCTCGATCATCGCCCAGCCGAGCGGGTGACTCTCTGTGACTCCGGCTGGGATCATGTGTGGAGGGCTTGTGTCGTCGCCTTGACGGCTGCTTCTGCGTCCTCCATCATCGAGCATACAGGCATGGTGTCTGGAAAGCGTTACAGGGCGTTACGCTGGAGAGCGCGCCGGGCGCTGTGTAGGCATGGCTGAAATGGGCGCAGCCGTAACGCTTTTGCGACGCAACGCTGCTATACTGCGCGCATCGGCTTCGCTATAGATACGCACAGGCGGGCGCGGCCAATTCGGCGAGAGGCGTGATCTGGAGGGCATGACGATGAGGAAACGTGTCGCCATTGTGGCGTCCTGGGCCATCGTGGTGATCTGCGTGGCTGGCATCGGCGTCGGATCAGCGCTGGTCGCACAGATTCACCAACTGGATATGAGTAACCTCGAACTGGGCATCGCCTTCCTGATCTACCCCTTCGTCGGCGCCATCATCATCGCTCAGCGCCCGCGCAACACCATCGGACGCATCCTCGTCGCCATCGGCTTTGGCACGACCCTCACCTACTTTTCGGCTGGCTATCTGGCGTATAGTCATACCCCTGGAGGCCATCCACTCCCCGGCGCGGCATTTCTCGACTGGCTGAGCAACTGCGTGTGGCCAGTGAATCTGGGCCTGGGCATGTTTCTGCTGCTACTCTTCCCCACCGGCCACCTGGTGTCGCAGCGCTGGCGCTGGATTGCCTGGCTCGGCGCCAGCGGGCTGGCGCTGGATGTGCTATCCTCGGCCTTCATGCCAGGGGTCTTCTCAGGCGAGACGACGGCCAACCCGTATGGAATCGAGTCGTTGAAGGGCGCGCTCGATGTAGCGAATCAGGTCGCAAATGCGATTGCGCTGCTGCTGGCCGTCGCCGCAGTGGCTTCTGTACTCTGGCGCTTCTGGCGCTCGCGCGAGGCAGAGCGCCAGCAGATGAAGTGGTTCGCATTCGGCGCGGCGCTGATGGCCGTCGCCATCGCGATCAATACGATCTGGTTCCCCCAGAGCAACCTCGGCTTCGCGATTGGCTTCGGGATATTGCCGCTCTCGATCGGTATCGCCGTCGTGCGTTATCGGCTCTACGACATTGACCTGCTGATCAATCGCGCGCTGGTCTATGGCCTGCTCACTGCCGCGCTCGCCGCCGTCTACTTCGGCGCCGTCATCGGCTCCCAAGCGCTCACCCGCGCGCTCACCGGCCAGGGCCAGCCCCAGCAACCCGTCGTGATCGTGCTCTCGACCCTGCTGATCGCGGCGCTCTTCCAGCCCTTGCGCACGCGCCTGCAGCGCACGATTGACCGCCGCTTCTACCGCCGCAAATACAATGTCGCGCGCACGCTGGCCGCCTTTGGCCAGACGCTACGGACCGAGGTGGAGATGGAGTCACTCTGCGACCACCTCGTCTCGGCGGTCGAGGAGACGATGCAGCCCGAATATGTCTCGCTCTGGATTCGCTCCACCGCTCAACGGCGTCGCGAACATGATGCAGCCGTGCAACAGTGAGGGGAGAACAGCAGAGCATGCCAGTATCGCGACATGCCGCAGCGACGCAGATCTCGCCAGAACAGCCGACGACAGGCGGGCAGGCTAGCCGCTGGTACACGCTCGCCTATGGCCTGATTATGCTGGTCTGCACACTGACCCTCGGCGCCTATCTGGTGAGCCTTCCCACGGTCTTTGCCACCTACGGCACGGTATGTACACAGGTTGCGCGCGCAGGTTGCGCTGATGGTCAACCAGGCGCGCAGGCGGCTGCGACGCTGCTCGCGCATGGCGTCACGCTCCAGATGTATGCTGGCTACACCGTGATCCTGCTGTCACTGGTCAGTGCGGCGTATGTGCTGATGGCGGCGATCATGCTCTGGCGTCAGGCGCGCAACCCCATGACGCTGTTCGCCGCTACCTTCCTCATCACATTTGGCGTCGCTTCCAACAATGGCTTCCTTCGGCTCTTTCAGCAGCAAAATCCCGCGTGGAATCCGTTGCTGATCCCACTGGTCTATCTCGGTGATCTCAGCATCGTTGTCTTCTTCTGTGTCTTCCCAACGGGGCGTTTCGCGCCGCGCTGGACGTGGTGGGTGCTCATCGCCTATGCGGTGTACCAGGCAGGTGGCTTTTTTCCGCAGGTGGCGTTGCCCGATACCCTCGGTGGCGTAATCTTTGTGGCGCTCATCGGCGCGATGGCGTTGGCGCAAATCTATCGCTATCGCCGCATCTCAACAGCCACCGAGCGTAAACAGACGAAGTGGGTGGTGATGGGTCTGGCGCTGACAATTGCGCTGGAGATCAGCTTCGCCTTGCCGTTCCTGCTGGCGGGCGCGGCGTCTGGCTCGCTGTATGACATGGCGTCGAATTCACTCTTTGCGCTGGCGGTGCTGCCCATCCCCATTTCCATCTACATCGCGATTGTGCGCCATCGGCTCTATGATATTGACCTGCTGATCAATCGCGCGCTGGTCTATGGCGCCCTCACCGCCGCGCTGGCCGCCGTCTACTTCGGCGCCGTCATTGGCTCCCAGACCCTCACCCGTCTGCTCACCGGTCAGGGTCAGCCCCAGCAACCGGTCGTGATCGTGCTCTCGACGCTGCTGATCGCGGCGCTCTTCCAGCCGCTGCGCACGCGCCTCCAGCGCATGATTGATCGCCGCTTCTACCGCCGCAAATACAATGTCGCGCGCACGCTGGCCGCCTTTGGCCAGACGCTACGGACCGAGGTGGAGATGGAGTC
>JAICSR010000248.1 GCA_025936795.1 Ktedonobacterales bacterium
GCTGTTCCCCAGCGCACAGGAGGAGCCCATGACGCCTTCCGCGTGAATTCAGTGGTCTACCAGTCAGACCAATTTACAGACAATCTCGGACTTGACCGCGTTGCCAGACCCACTTGTCGGCTAGAGCCTGTTATGAACTACAGGGGAGGTGGATCAACTGATGCAGCATGAGGCAAGTGAAGGCCAGAAAGGTCAGCCCCGCCACGGTTTCGGGCCGCCGCTCGTAATCACGCGCCAAGCGGCGGAAGCGCGCCGCCCAGGCGAAGCTGCGCTCGACGATCCAGCGCTTGGGCAGCAGCACGAACCCATGCTTGGGTCCCTGGGCGTCGGCCAGCTTGACGATCTGGAGGGTGATGCCCTGGGCCGCAGCGGCGTCGCGCGGCGCCTCGCCCGTATAGCCATCATCGGCGTAGGCCACTTCGACGTGCTCCCCAGTCGCCGCCTGCACCTGCTGCGCCAGCTCAGCCACCTGCGCGCGCTCCTGTTCGTTGGCGGGCGTCACCACGACCGCCAACAAGTGGCCCAGCGTATCGACCGCGACATGGGTCTTGGAGCCGTTGCGCCGCTTGTAGCCGCCGTAGCCCGCCCGCGCGCCGCTCTCCGGCGTCGACTGCACCGTGCGTCCATCCAGAATCACGGCGGTCGGCTGGCCACCGCGTCCCGCACGCAAGCGCAGGAGCAGCCGCAGATCGTGCACGATGGCCGCGAAGCAGCCGGAGCGCAGACAGCGCTGCGTCTGCTGATAGACCGCCGTCCAGCGCGGCAAGTCATGTGGCAACATGCGCCAGGGCGCGCCCATGCGCACCAGCCAGCGCACGGCATTGAACACCTCGCGCAGGTCATGCTTGCGCTGCAAGGCGTCTTCACTCATCAAGGTCAGGTAGGGGGCGACAAACGCCCATTCCTCGTCACTCACATCGGACGGGTAGGCGGTGCGTGGGGTACTCATCCCTCATTCTATTCCATCCGTCCTCAAATTCATAACAGATTCTAGTCGCTGCGCGGCCCTCACCCCCAGCCCCTCTCTCAGCGAGCGAGGGGAGCAGGCTCCGTTTCCCCCTCTCCTCGCGGGAGCGGGAGCCAGGGGGTGAGGTTACGCTTTGGCATTCCACAGAACACGACTTCCTGGTCACATCGGCTGGGCTTCGCACGTCACTTCTCTAACGGAGTGTGATGCATGTGGCGAAGGCAGGTGACCGATGAACGAAATGGATGCAATGGACGACCACGACTGGCTGGCGCAGCAATTCGAGGAGCGCCGGATACATCTGCGAGCAGTCGCCTATCGGATGCTCGGCTCACTGAGCGAGGCCGACGACGCCGTGCAAGAGTCCTGGCTGCGCCTCAGCCGCGCCGATACGAGCAGCGTCGAGAACCTCAGCGGCTGGCTGACGACGGTTGTCGCGCGGGTCTGCCTTGATATGCTGCGCGCGCGGGCCGCGCGCCGTGAGGAGCCGCTGGAAGCGTCGGTGGTCGAGCCACTTATGAGCCGCGAAGATGGGATCGCGCCTGAGCAGGAGGCGATTCTGGCTGAGTCGGTCGGCCTGGCGCTGCTCGTGGTCCTCGATAGGCTGAACCCCGCCGAGCGTCTCGCCTTCGTGCTGCATGACCTCTTCGACGTGCCGTTCGATGAGATTGCGCCGATCGTTGGGCGCTCGCCAACGGCGGCGCGCCAACTCGCAAGCCGCGCTCGCCGCCGTGTGCGAGGCGCTGGCGCGGCAATCAGTACAGGCCAACCTAGCGCAGAGCTCAACGCCGAGGGCGCCCGCCAGCGCACAGTGGTTGGCGCCTTCCTTGCCGCCGCACGCGCGGGAAACTTCGACGCGCTGCTCGCGCTGCTCGATCCCGATGTCGTCCTGCGCGCCGACCACGCAACCGTGCAGACGGGCGCGTCGGCGAAGGTCAGCGGCGCGCAGGCGGTGGCCCAGCAGTTCGCGGGGCGCGCCAGGGCCGCGCAACTGGCGCTCATCAATGGCGCCGTGGGGGCCGTGTGGGCGGTAGGTGGTCAGCCGCGTGTCGTCCTCAGCTTCACGCTCGCGCATGAGAAGATCATCGCGATTGACCTGATCGCCGACCCCGCAAGCCTCCAGCAGTTTGCCTTGACGATCCTCGACAGGTGATAGGCTAGCAGCCCGCAGGGTTCAGCGATAGTTCAAGGCTAGCGTGGGCTGGAGACTGGGTGGTTCTTAGCCGATGCGGCGCGTAGGGATGGGCAGTGCTACAATACGACTGGATTCGTGATTTGGCGTGGGGTCGGCCAGCGGTTGAAACCACGCCTGGACGGGCGACGAGCTGCGAAGTCCGCCTGCGCGGACTCGGACCTCGATGCGGACCTGCGCAGGCATGCGTTCACGATTCAGGCTATTCCCTTCGGCGCCCCACCATCACGCGCGGCGCTTCATATGCTCTCTGGAGAACAACATGGCAGACACGGCCACCAAGCAGACGATTTACTCGATATTCTGGCTCTATCGCGCTGATCCAGCGTACCAGCAGCTCTCCGAAGGTGAGCGCAAGGCGGCGCAGGCGAGCTTTCTCGCGGCGCTAGAGGGACGCGACCGGGGCATTACGTTGCGCGGCGCCTATTCGCTGGTGGGGCTGCGCGCCAATGCCGACCTGCTGCTGTGGGCCTGGGGCGCAGACCTCGATGCGATCCAGCGGCTGGCGGTCGCGCTGCGTCAGAGCGGGCTGGGGCGCCATCTGACGCAGGTGGAGACGTATCTAGGCGTGGTCAGCGTGCCGCGCTACGACCCAGAACATGCTCCGGCGTTTGTGACGGGCGCGCCACCGAAGCAGTATGTGAGCGTCTATCCGTTCGTGAAGACGAGCGAGTGGTATACGGCGCCATTCGAGGAGCGCCGCCGCATGATGGCCGAGCATGGTCAGGTCGGGCGCAAGTACGCCGTCGCGCGCGAGCGGGTCGTGGAGTTGGCGCGCCAGGCGCGCGGCGAGGCGACGGCCGCCAGCTCCTCGGCGACAGCCACGGCGACGGAGCCAGGCGGCGGTGTCCTCTCGAACACAGTGGACTCGTTCGCGCTGGGCGACTATGAGTTCATCCTGGCGAATGAGTCCGACGACCCTGCTGAGCTGAAAGATATGATGCTGGCGCTGCGGGCCGTCGAGTCGCGCAGGTTTACCGCGCTCGACACACCGATCTACTTTGGTCGCCTGCGTGCGCCCGCCGAGGCGCTGGCGGAATTGTAGGGAGCGCGCGCGATGCAGACGACGCAGGTGGCGACGCGCGGCAAAGAGCAGGTGGTGGACATCTCCGACATGGTGGAAGACTTCCTGCGCGCGGCTGAGCGGGCGGAGGGCGTCTGCGTCGTCTTCGTCGCGCACACCACCTGTGCGCTGACCACCGCCGACCTCGACCCTGGCTCCGACCTCGATCTACTCCAGGCGCTGCGTAGCCTGCTGCCGAAGCAGAGCTATCGCCATCCGCACGACCCCGCGCACATGCCCGACCACATCCTCTCCTCGCTGATCGGCCCGTCACTGGCGTTGCCTTACGCCAACCGCCGCCTGCTGCTGGGGACGTGGCAGCGCGTCGTGCTGGTGGAGCTAGATGGCCCGCGCCAGCGCACGATTCACCTCACCACGCTGGGGTAATACCGCGTCCAGAGTGATCGTTGGCGTGGGCGCCAGATATCGCCCCCAGCCCTTCCCCTAAAGGGCGAGAGGCGCTGCTGGCTCCTCACGACAGGCTAGCAGCCAGATTTCTCCCTTGCCTTGCAGCCAGCCGACTCAAGGACGACCAGCGCAGAAGCCTCACTGTGGCTTGGAGCGCATGATGAGTGGCAAAAAGACTTCATCCACCATCTCGATGATCGCCTCATGAGTCAACGGGCGACCAGTCAGCAGCAATTCATACCGCGCCAGATCGAATGGCAGCGTCATCACACGCAGCGGTACCGCATTTACCGTGACCTCGCCACGCGCTTCAGCCTGCTTCAAGACTGCCGTCATCGCGGCGACGTTGATTTCGTGAATCCGTCTCTGCAAAAAGGCGCGCTGCGAGTCGTTCATCAGCGTCTCACGAATATATGCTCGACGTGCGTCATCGTTGATCGCATCCATAATGACACCCCAGACAATATCGGGCTGGAGGTCATTCATGCCCATCATCATGCCTTCTAGCAAGGCGATGACATCGCCGCGCAGCGAACCCGTGTCCGGCGTCTTACCGGATATCAATGGACGATGCGCACGCATGGCAGCCTGCGTCAACTCCAACCGATTGGCCCAGCGACGATAGAGGACGGCTTTGCTAGTGCCAGCGCGCGCGGCCACGCTATCAAAGGTCAGATTGTAGTAGCCCACCTCCTTCAATTCCTCCCACACGGCGTCAAGCAGCGCCTGTTCCAGCGTCGCCCCGCGCCGACGATGCGTCCCCGACTTCTCCACGCCTTCCGTGTCTGAGCTTGACATTGTTAGAAACTCCAAGTATCTTAAATCTGTATCCGGTAAGATACTAGACGTATCTTACCGCGAAGGAGAAACCAATGGACACCACCGCGCCCGCGCCAACGGCAGCCATCAGTTCTCAGTTGCGCAATCTCGTCTGGATTTTAGTCATCGGTGGCCTCGCGCCATCACTCGACTCAACCATCGTCAACGTCGCATTGCCCGCATTGGGTCACGCGCTGCATACCACGGTGAGCGACAGTCAGTGGACGATTACCGGCTATCTGCTGGCGATGGGCATTACAATACCCGCCAGCGGCTGGCTCACCGACCACATCGGCGGCAAGAGGCTCTGGCTGATCACGCTGACCCTGTTCGTGCTGGGATCAGCGCTGGCTGGCGTCTCCTGGAATATCACCAGCCTGATCGTCTTCCGTGTCATCCAGGGCGCGGCGGCGGGCATCGTCGTGCCGCTCCTCACCACGCTGCTCGTGCGCTCGGCGAAAGGCGTCGGCCTGGGCAGCCTGATGTCTATCGCTACGTTACCTGCCGTGATCATACCAGTCCTGGGCCCGGTTATCGGCGGCTTCATCATCGGCTATCTGGACTGGCGCTGGATATTCTACGTCAACGTCCCCATCTGTATCACTGGCATTCTGTTAGCCTGGTGGAAACTACCCGCCGATGAGCCACTGCAGAAGCGCTACTCGTTCGACATCCCCGGCCTGATCCTTCTCTCGCCCGCGCTCGCGCTCCTGATCTACGGCCTCTCGCAAGCAGATGGGCATAACGGCTTTGGCGCGTCTCAGGCGTATATCCCGCTCGCGATTGGCCTGGCGCTGACGGCGATCTTTGTCATCTATGCGCTGCTTAAGCGCAGCCGACCGCTCATCAATCTGCGCATGCTGCGTGTGCGCTCCTATGCGCTCTCGCTCTGCATCCTGTTTGTCTCCGGCCTCTCAGTCTATGGCCCGCTACTGCTGATCTCCCTCTACTACCAGCAACTCCTGGGCTACAGCGCGCTGTTTACCGGCCTGCTGCTAGGCGCACAGGGGATCGGCTCACTGATTCCGCGCGTCACCACTGGCAAGTTGACTGACCACTTCGGACCTCGCCCCATCATCCTGATTGGTCTGGTGATTACTGTTCTCGGCACGCTGCCCTTCGCCTTCGCCTCCTCCTCGATGAGCGGCTGGATTCTGGTGGTAGCGCTCTTCGTGCGCGGCGTCGGCCTCACGCCGGTCTTCATCGCGGTCATGGTGGGCGCGTTCCAGGGCGTGCCGAAAGAGGAGCTACCCGATGGCAGTAGCACGATCCGCATCATTCAGCAGGTTGGTGGCGCATTCGGGACTGCTGTCCTGATCCTGATCCTGAGCCATGCCGCGCTGACTGTAAGCATCCCCAGTCAGGCGTACAATGTCGCCTTCTGGTGGTCCATTGGCTTCGTCGCCCTGGCGTTCATTCCCGCGATCTTCCTACCCAAGTTTGCACGCGCCAGAAAAGATGCGGTGTAGAGTGGTCAACCTGACGCCTGCCCCTCACTCCTGTGAAAAGAAAGGGGCAGGCGGTGAGGTCTATCGCTGCGGCGCAGATGTAGAAGGCAATAGGGAACGCTATCGCTCGCCGCC
>JAICSR010000330.1 GCA_025936795.1 Ktedonobacterales bacterium
AAAGATGATCACGAGCGTCAGCCACAGGGACGTTTTCTTGCTCGGCTTGCGGAACCGGACGCGGCGCCGTGGCGCCGTTGGCGCGGACGACATCGGGCGATGCTCCCTTCTGTGCGAGATTGACGACACCCGACAACGAGAGGACAACTCTCTCGTTGTTGGGTGTGTCCGCGCGCGCTGGCTCTCTCGCGCCACTGGCGATTGCGCCTGCGACTGGTGATATACTATGGTCTGCACACCTTGAAATGCTGTATCACCCTGTCGCGCCCCGCCAACGCCTGTTGATGCGCCCGACCCCGCTGCCCATGCGCGGCGGCCTGGCTGGCTGCGTGCGCGTTGGCGTGTGGGCTTGAGCGATATGCTGGAGGCCGTTCATTGAAAGTCACCGTCGAGCGCACGCCTGAGAGCGAGGCGAAGCTACACGTCGAGCTAGACTGGCCCGAGATCGAGTCTGCGTCAGATAAGGCCTATAAGCGGCTGGCGCAGCGCTACAACGTCCCCGGCTTCCGGCGCGGCCACGCGCCCCGCACCATGCTGGAGCGCATGCTCGGCAAGGAGGCGATCTATCAGGAGGGGCTCGACGACCTGATTGACAACGCCTACCGCAACGCGGTCATCGAGAACAACCTGACCCCGCTCACCCAGCCGCATGTGGACCCCGAGCAGTCGTTCGAGATCGGCCAGCCCTTCAACGCCATCGTGCATGTGCCAGTGCTGACGCCCGCCACCCTGGGCGACTACAAGGCCGTTCGCGTGCCGCTGCCCGACCTGGAGACCACTGAAGAGCAGGTGGAGGAGACCGTCGAGCGCCTGCGCCAGCAGCAAGCCGCATGGATGCCAGCCGACCGCCCAGCGCAGATCGGCGATCAGGTGACGGTAGACCTCAAGCTGGACAGCGGCGAGCGCACCATCAGCAACCTTCACGACAACGAGTTCGTCCTCAGCGACGAGCGCGCGGGCATCTTCAGCGGCATGGACGAGCACATCGTCGGCATGCGCGAGGGCGAGTCGAAGACCTTCACCACCACCATCCCGGAGGACTACGGCAACCCCGAATTCGCGGGCAAAGAAGGCGCCTATGATGTGACTATGAAGGCCGTCAAGGAGCACGAGCTGCCCGAATTGAATGACGAGTTCGCCATGTCGATTGGCGAGTATGCCAACATGGACGAGGTGCGCGCCGCCATCCGCGAGCAACTGCGCACGCAGCGCCAGCGCGACGCCAACCGCGACCTGGGCGAGGCTGTCACGAAGGCGCTGACCGAGTCCACCACCTACAACATTCACCCGCTGCTCGTGCAGGATGAAGTGGAGACGATGGACCGCGAGACGCGCCGCATGCTCGAAGATAGTCGTCTGACCCTCGAACAGTTCCTCGACGCGACCAATAAGAGCGAGGAAGCCTATCGCGAGGAGATGCAGCCAGAGGCCACCGAGCGCGTCAAGCGCGACCTGGCGCTGGCCGCGCTGGCCGACGCCGAGCAGGTCACGGTGGATGACGACGAGGGCGCGCAGTGGTATGAGATGATGACCGCGCTGAGCGGTCGCCGCGAGCGCTGGAATGCGCTGAACGCCAGCCAGAAGCGCTCCATCATCGCACGGCTGCGCCGCGACAAGGCGCTCGACCGCATGGTGGAGATCGCCACTGAGGGCAAGTGGCCGCCAGCGCCCGAGGCAGCCGATCAGACTGACGTAGCCGACGAGGCGGAGGCCGACGAGGCGGCGCAGGCCGCCAGCGCAGAGGCCAACGCGGCTGCGGCGGCCCGTGCGGCTGCGCAGACGGCGGAGCAGGCCGACGCCACCGCGTCATCGGCGCCAACTGGGTCCAATGAGGCGACGACATCTGCGCCGACGCCAGCGACATCTGGCGCCCCACACGCGGCGTCTGCGCAGGGCGCCGGAGCCGATGCGGCGCCGAGTAAGGCCACCGAAACAGCCACCGATGCGGCTGCGAGCGAGGCGCAGGCGGAGGAGTAGCGCCCCTCTAATCGGCTGCTCGCGCTGGTCAGAGACCGCCAACGCGAGCGCGGGCGCGTGATGGAGCGAACGAACGCGCCGGGAGTTGGAGCTATCCTGTTCCTGCCCGGCGCCTTCGACGTATATACTATAGTTAGTCTTGCCATCACAGTCGGCACGCTCGTCGGCTGGCTGCTGGTCGGCAGGGCAGGCGAACCGCGCCAGGGACCTGCGCGGAGATGTGCGGACTCGCACGGAGTCGCATTGCGTCGCAGATCGCGTCACGCTCAGCAATGCCCACGAGCGCAGCGTGTGACAGACGCGCCAACCATCGTCGTCAGTGTGACATCCAGGCCACAGCGGCCATCCCGTCAACTGCGGCGCCAATCTTGGGGCAACGGGCCGTATCATGGCGAAACACATGTGCGGACGTCGGGGAGAGGCCGACAACAAGCGAGGGGATGGGTAAGCAACGTGGCGAATACGAAGGGGACGCGCATGACGTACCGATGCTCCTTCTGCGGCAAGAGTCAGGACCTGGTGCAGCGCCTGATCGCGGGGCCAGGTGGTGTCTATATCTGCGACGAGTGCGTAGACCTGTGCCGCGAGATCATTGAGGAAGAACAGGCCGTCGTCAAGCCGCGCGTGTCGAGCGGCAAGGCGCCACCGACGCCGAAGAAAATCTATGACCAGCTCAATCAGTATGTGATTGGCCAGGATCGCGCTAAGAAGACACTCGCCGTCGCGGTGTACAACCACTACAAGCGCATCAACTCCGGCATGCAGATTGACGACGTGGAGCTGGGCAAGAGCAACATCCTGCTGATTGGCCCGACCGGCAGCGGCAAGACGCTGCTGGCGCAGACGCTGGCGAAGGTGCTCGACGTTCCCTTCTGCATCGCCGATGCGACCGCGCTCACCGAGGCAGGCTATGTCGGCGAAGATGTCGAGAACATCCTGCTGCGGCTGATCCAGATCGCCGAGTTCGATGTATCGCGGGCCGAGCGCGGCATCGTCTACATTGACGAGATCGACAAGATCGCGCGCAAAGCCGACAACCCCTCCATCACACGCGATGTCTCTGGCGAGGGCGTGCAGCAGGCGCTGCTGAAGATCATCGAAGGCACGGTGGCCAATGTGCCGCCGCAGGGTGGGCGCAAGCATCCCCACCAGGATTTCATCCAGATCAACACCCAGAACATCCTGTTCATCTGCGGTGGCGCCTTCGAGGGGCTGGACAAGATTGTCGAGCAGCGGTTGGGCAGCCACAAACTGATGGGCTTCAAGGCGGAGGCTGAATCGCCTGAGATGAGCAATACCGCGCTCGCACAGCTCATCCCCGATGACCTGCTGAAGTTTGGCATGATCCCGGAGTTCATCGGGCGCCTGCCAGTCGCCTGCTCGCTCGATAACCTTGACCGCGAGGCGCTCATCCGCATCCTGACGGAGCCGAAGAACGCCATCGTCAAGCAATATCAGAAGCTGATGAACCTGGATCGCATCGAGCTGACCTTCACGCAGGCTGCGCTCGAAGCCACTGCCGACGCTGCGCTCATGCAGAAAACGGGCGCGCGTGGCTTGCGCACCATCGTGGAGAATGTCCTACTCGATGTGATGTTCGACGCGCCCTCACGTTCAGATGTGAAGAAGGTCGTGATTGACGGCGATACAATTGCGTCGCATCAGCCTGCCCAGGTCGTGACCCGCACCGTCATCGAGGCGCGCGCTGTCGAACTGGAGAACGAGTCGGCCTGAGCGTGCGCCCAGCCTGCGGGCGAGCGACACAACACGCGCTCAGGCGCCTGCGCTGCTCTAGCGCGTACAGCGGGCGTACAGCGGGGCAAGTGGAGTATTTCGACGACAATCACATCGCTGTCATACACGGCGCCTCCCCCAAATGGGTGATGCGCGCGCCTGTCCAGGGCTGCGCCATTACACAGTGAGGGCGGCGCCGGGCGTTATCTCGAGATACCAACCAGGCCCGACGAACGCGAACGACACGGCGCCGATGGGATGACGATGGGCTTGATGGGCGGAAGGGCAAGGCGGCGCCGCAGGGCGATTCAGCCGGGGATGGGCGGGGAACGTCTGGTGGCTGACAGTGACCGGCGAGCATCAATGAGGACCCTTTTCCATGGATACAACTGCACGGGGAATGACTGATGAAGCAGCGTTGGGCGACCTGAATCAGCCTGACCAAGCGATGATACAAACCTATCCGCTGGCGCTGCTCAAAGGCGTGGTGATCTTTCCAGGGACCAGCGTGACCCTCTCGATTGGACGCGAGAAGACGCTGGAGGCCGTCAAAGCCGCCTATAGCGGCGACAAGCTGTTTGTCGCTGTGGCTCAGCGCGATGAGGCCATCGAAGAGCCTGGCCCGGAGGACGCCTACAGCATCGGCGCGCTGGTCGAGATCAAGCACTATGAGGAGCAGAACGAGCACACCGTCCAGATCGCAGTAGCCGGCCTGCGCCGGGTGCGGCTCGTCGAATGGCAGCAGCGCGAGCCGTTCGCGCGGGTCGCTGTCGCGCCGCTCGCCGAGCCGCCCTACGAGTCAGTGGCGGGGCGCGCACTGCTGCGTCATGCTGGCTCGCTCTTCGAGAAGCTCTCGCTGCTCGACCGCCGCTTCAATGCCGAGGATGTCGCCGCCGCACTCCAGATTGGCGCGCCAGGTCGCCTCGCCGACGAGATCGCCTCACGCATGTCAGGCGAG
>JAICSR010000134.1 GCA_025936795.1 Ktedonobacterales bacterium
TCGTAGAGCTTCTCGCGCTGGCTGTTATTCGTGCGCCCTGTCAGCAGCGGCGCGTCGAGCAGGTGCGCCAACTCTTTGAGTTGGTCGAGATATTGCCCGATGATCAGAATCTGGTCGTCGCTGTGGCGATTGAGCAACTCGCGGGTAACGGCGATCTTGGTCGCATTCTCGGCGGCCATGCGATATTTCTCGCGCTCCTCCGAGACGGCGTAGGTCAGGCGATCTTCATCGGGCAGCGCCACACGAATCTCATGGCATTCCGCCGTGGCGATCCACCCTTGCCGCTCCAGTTCACGCCAGGGCATATCGAAGCGCTTGGGGCCGATCAGGCCGAAGACATCGGCCTCGCGCCCATCCTCACGCACCAGCGTCGCCGTCAGCCCTAGCCGCCGCCGCGCCTGAATCTCCGCTGTGATGCGGAAGATCGGTGCGGGCAGCAGATGCACCTCATCGTAGATGATGAGGCCCCAGTCGTGGCCGGTCATCAGGCCAAAGTGCGGGAAGACGCCATCCTCGCTGGCGCGATAGGTCAGCATCTGATAGGTCGTGACGGTGACGGGGCGAATGTCTTTGCGCTCGCCCGTGTATTCGCCGATCTGGTCAGCCGTCAGCGTTGTTTTGTCGAGAATCTCGCTGATCCACTGGCGCACGGCAATAGTGTTGGGCGAGAGAATCAGCGTCGCGCGGCCAATCGCGGCCATCGCGCCGATGCCCACCACCGTCTTGCCCGCGCCGCAGGGCAGCACGACCACCCCGCTGCCGCCGCTGGTCGAGCCATCGGCATAGAAGGCATGCACGGCGTCGCGCTGATACTGGCGCAGATCAAACACCTCGCCCTGCGCGGTCTCTGTGCGCACCACAACCGGCATCGCCTCACCGTCGGTGTAGCCGGCGAGGTCCTCGGCGGGGTAGCCAATCGCCACGAGCGCCTGCTTGATGTGGCCGCGCCGCGCCGCATCCACCACGAGCGTTTGCGGGTCGCGCTGCTCCAGCACGTAGGGCTGCGTCTTCTTGTGGCGCGCCACCTCGGCGATCAGCGGGATGTCATCGGAGCGCAAAATCAGCTCGGCTCCGGAGCGCAGCAGCTTGATTCGGCCATAGCGCCCGATGTAATCGCGAATGTCGGCGACGACATTGGGCGGCAGATCGTAGCGGCTCAGCTCGTCGAGCGCGGCGATGACGGCCGCCGCGACCAGCCCGGCGGCGGCGGCATTCCAGAGGGAGAGTGGCGTCAGCCGATAGGTATGGATATGCTCCGGCGACTTCTCCAGCTCGGCGAACTGCGCCAGCGCATCGCGCGCCTCGGCGTAGAGTGGATGGTCCACTTCGAGCAAGATCGTTCGGTCGCTCTGGACGACAATCGGGTTTGCTGCATTTGGCACGGCGCACTCTCACCTGCTATTGGCTGCGTGATCGCCTCATCTGCATGATGATACGGTCACGATTACACGCCGGGAGTTGCGGCCCAGCGTACCAGATAGTGTACAACAGCTTGAGCCGTGGTCGCCTCGTAGCCGCGCATCAGATGGCGCGCGCCTGAGATGATCTTCAGCCCGCGCGCAGGCAGGCGTTCGATCCACGGCTCCAGCTTGTGGCGCGGCGACACCTCATCGTGCTCGCCCGTAATGAACAATTTGGGTCGGTCGAAGGTCCCCAGTTCCGGCGTCAGACGAAACATCGGCGGGCTGATGGCTACGACCGTCTTGACGCGCGCATCGTGCGCGGCGTAGACCAGCGCGACCGAGGCGCCGAACGCATGCCCCACCAGGCAGAGTTTCTCGCGATTGGCGCCCGGCTCGGCCAACGCAAACTCCACGGCCCCAGCGAGATCGAGCGGCTCCAGGCGGCCATCGGTCTGCTGCCCCTCGCTCGCGCCCACCCCACGAAAGTTGAAACGCAGCGTGATGAACCCAGCGGCGGCAAGGTCGTTGGCAATCTGAACGGTGAGCGGGTCGTGCATCGTCGAGGTCAGCGGCTGCGGATGGCACAGCACGGCGATGGGCTGGCCTGCCGGAGTGGTCGCGCTCCCGCCGCTCTGCGCGCTTGCCCGCGCGATGATGCCTTCCAGGAGCGCCTGTGGCCGGGCGCCGCTGGCGAACGTAACACGTCGCTCCAATACGTCTGACATCTTGCCTCGTGGCGCTCCTCGTGGCGCTCAGCGCCTCTCAGGGTTCACGTCCTGTGTAGCACAAGGCTGAGGGAGTGGGGTCGAGCCGCAGGGGTCCGTACAGGGGAGAGTATCGTAGGCTCGGCGTCGCTCACGTCAGACGTATGGTATCCAGGCGCGCCCATCGTTGTGTGCTTCGGCGTCGTCGGCTGTGTGGTCATCTTCGGGTCCGCGCAGCCGGGTGAGCCGTTCCACTTCGTCGCGGCGATAGAGCCGTGTGCGTTTCATGCCCTGACGATAGCTGCCGAGCAGTCCACGACTGACATAGGCGTAGAGGGTCGCCGGCTTGACACCCAAGATCGCACAGGTTTCCTGAGCGGTCAGGAATTCCTCGCCATCCATTACGATCATGCCAGCCTCCGTGACGGACGCATCCCCCGCACGAGCGCGCGGGGTGTGTATCCTGATGTATTGCAAGCCAGTATACGGCGTCGCCGCGCAGCGCGTCAACCGTTCGCGCCTGTCTGCTGTGCATAGCTGTGGCAATCGCTCGCGCCAACGGCGTCAGGCGGTTGAACCTGCGTCTACGAGCCTGCGCGGCCTGGGTCCTGCGAGTCGTTCCCAGCCTGCGGAGGCAGGCTTCGCGGCGACCCGCAGGACGCCCATAGGCGCGGGTATACCCACCAGCCGAGGCGCCACCGTTACAGCAGCAGCATCGCATCGCCGAAGCTGTAGAAGCGATAGCCCTGCGCAATGGCCTCCTCATACGCCCGCGCGATCAGTTCGCGCCCGGCGAACGCGCTCACCAGCGCCAGCAGCGTCGAGCGCGGCAGATGGAAATTGGTGATCAGCGCATCCACTGCGCGGAACTGATAGCCAGGGGTGATGAAGAGCCGTGTGCGCCCGCGATAGGGCATGACCACCCGCGTCCCCTCGTCCGCCGCGCCCTGGTCGCTGCCCTGGTCGCTGCCCTGCTCAGCGGCAAGCTGGGCCACCGCTTCGAGCGTGCGCACGGAGGTGGTGCCGACCGCGATGATGCGCCCGCCCGCTGCGCGCGTCGCGTTGATGCGCTGGGCCGCCGCCGCGCTCAGCTCGATCTCCTCGCTGTGCATCACATGCTCGCTCAGGTCGTCCTTCTCGACGGGGCGGAAGGTATCGAGGCCAATGTGCAGCGTAACATAGGCGATTCCTATGCCCATCGCCTCGACCTGATGGAGCAGCGCAGTGGTGAAGTGCAGCCCGGCGGTTGGCGCGGCGGCTGAGCCTGGCTCGCGCGCATAGACCGTCTGATAGCGCTCGGCATCGGCCAGTCGCTCGTGAATATAGGGTGGCAGTGGCGTGACGCCGACGCGCGTCACCGCCTCGGCCACCGAGCCGTCACGCGCGCTCAGCCGGATGACCCGCCCGCCCGCCTCCGTTGGCTCCAGGACCTCAGCCAGCAGCGCGCCGTCGCCAAAGCTGAGCCGCTGCCCCGTGTGGATGCGCTTGCCCGGCCTGACGAGCGCCTCCCAGCAATCCGGGCCGACATCGCCACGCGCCGCGAGCAGCAACATCTCCACCTGGCCGCCCGTTCCCTGCTTGACGCCCAGCAGACGCGCAGGCAGCACACGGCTCTGGTTGGCCACCAGCAGATCGCCAGGGCGCAAATAGTCTGTAATGTCGCGGAAGATGCGATGTTCGAATGCGCCCGTCTGACGATGGACGACCAGCAGTCGCGAGCTATCGCGCGGCTCCACGGGCGTCTGGGCGATGCGCTCCGGTGGGAGCGTGTAATCAAAGTCAGAGATACGCATGATCGGCAGTTGGTATCCTTATAGCGCTACGCTGGCGCTGATAGCGCCCCAACGGCGACGCCCTCTCGGCGCCGCCACCACACTCTGTAGTGTACGCGACGACGCGAGAGGGCGTCTAATGCTGCGGGCCGCCCGCCAGGTTAGTTCACCAGGTGAACGGGACTCTGGCCGAGCGCGAGTACCCGGATGCCCACCACATCGCTATCCTGGAGCTGCGGCGCTTCCGCACAGAGCGTCCATGCGCCACCCGTGTAGGTAGCTGGCAGGGTAACCTGCTCATCCACCCACAAGCCGTTGTAGATGAGATCGTTGTCCGCCGTCGGTTCGAGCGCTGGAATATTGCCGAGCAGCGTCGTGGTGCGCTCGCCATTGGGGAACACGAAGTTTGCCCCATTGACTGTTGGGTCGTAGCCAGCCGCCTGGAGTTGGGCGGTGGTGGCGCCGCATGGGTCCGCTGCGCCCGTGTTCGGTGGCGCGACCGCGTAGATGCTCACGCCATTTTTGTTGCCGAGCAGGTCGCCTGGGTCATACAGGCTGATGTCGAGCGTGCGTGCGGCATACGACGAGTCAATGACGCCAAGCGGATACTCCGTCGTCTGCGTCAGGTTGCCGCCGTTGCCAGGGAAGGAGAACAGCGCGTCGCTGAGATTCCATCCGCTGAGCGCGGCTTTGGCCGGTGGCGTGCAGGTCTGCACGTTCGATTGGTCAATGCCCGATGATGGACAGAGTTTCATGCTGTACGAATGCCCGCCCCAGCCAAGGTGGAAATCGCTGGGCGTACCGTAATCGGAAGTGACGACCATCACGCGATAATCGAGGCCAGCCTGCAGCGCGAACGGTGTCCAGTTGATGGCGCCGACACCACCCGTCTCATCACCCAGCGGACACCAGTCATTCGCGCAGTGCGTTGTGACACAACCCCCAATCGTTCCCATCGCCAGCGACGTTTCCAACAGGTAGCCGCCGTTGCCGCATCCACTCGTCATCAGCGGATACGCCACAAAGGTCGCTTTGAGGGTACCGGCCCCCGGATTGGCAAGGTCCACCTGATAGATCGAGTAGGTGATGTTGAACATCAGGTTCGGGTTTTGGCAGGAATAGGGATCAGTGCACGACGGGAAGCCTATCCCTGGGTAGTATGGGTACGGCGAGCTGGAGCTGCCCTGGCAGTCGAACTCGTAGTAAATATCATACGAGGTTGTTTGTCCCTGGCCTCCCTGGCGACCGTTGCAGCTCTTCGGGATCGCCGGATTGAAAGGCGCGTTCCAGACCCAGACAGCGGCAGGCTGCGTGGCTTTCTCCATGTTCACATAGAAAGCATACCCAGCGCGGGTAGCGCCACCTGGAACCGTCGGGCCGCTGAAGACATTCGCCAGGTCAGGATTCGTGCAACCCGAGGGTTCCCTGTTCGTCGCCAGGCCGCTTTGCGGATGGTTGGTTGGCAGCCCAGTGTAGGTCGTGTATGGCTCAGGACTCTGGTTGGCCGTCGGGTCCTGCGGGCCAGTGGACGAGCCTTCTTCGCAACTGACGAGCGGGTCACCCTGCTCTTTCAGTTCGCCTGGCCCGTTGATGTTGCCCGCCCAGTTACGCACCGCGCCAGTGCAGGCGGCTGAGGCGCCGTTGCACTCGCCGAAGCTGCCCCACGAGCCGGTGCCACCCTGACCGCTGGGGTCCGACGCGATCTGCACTGGCGGCAGATACTGCGCGACAGCGGTGACGGTCATCGTGATCGGCCCGACGTTGAGCGCGCTCAGGAATACGACATTGATGGATTCAGTGATCGAGACCGCCAGCTCGTGCGCATTGCCCGTCACTGGGCAAACGGCCACCTCGGTCGCCGAGAGCGGCGTGGGGCAATAATTTACGCCAATCGCGGACCCCGGCGTGCAACCGGAGCCGAACGAGTTCTTGGCAGTCTCCTGCCAGGCGCGGCACACGGCGTCGTCGCCCGGCGAGGTCGTCAGGTTGTCGGTGTAGTTCGTTGGCATGTAAATGACGCCCGCCAGCGCGCCAGCCTCCGCCGCGCGCTGCATGCGCGCATAGAGGTCGTAGATGCGCACGGTGTCAATCGCGAGGCCCATGAAGCCGACGAGGACCGTGAAGGCCAGCACGAAGATGATCAGCGTCTGGCCGCGACTGATGCGGCGCTGCGGGCGAGCGGATCGGCGCGTCATCATCTCCGCCGCAAGCCGACGCACGTGGCGCGCGCGACTGGGAGTGAGTGCGCGATCAGCGCCATGCCGTTGCTTTGTCATCGAACATATCTCCCCTTGAGGGCCGTGTGCGTACGTTCACTCTCGACCAATCTCGACCAATCTCGACTGCTCTCGTCGTTGCTGGATATGCCGCCACTCTCGTCCACCCGCTCATCCGCCCGGTGTAAAGGTTGGTTGTGCGCCTGACGTAGACGTTGGTTGCGCTGGCGGTGTGCCAACGACGACCTCAACGGGCATCACGGCGTAGTCCGTGGTGCTGAACGTGCCAATGCCGATCAGGTTGAACGAATACGTGTAGGAGTAGGTGATCGCCACGCCGAGGGAGTCCTCGGTAAACGGATCCGTGTCGCGCGTGGATGGCGCCCAGGTGGTCCTGGTAGCGCTGGGTGTAATCGAGCCGTCGGCATTGCACACCGCATTGCCTGGGTAGTCATCTTGAGGCCGCGAATTTGAGAACACGCCCGTAGAGTTTGACTTGTAGATGGCAATCTGGCTCACCTGCACATCGCGTGAATTGGCAAGCGCAGCCTGAACCGCGCCAATGACCGCGCAGTCTGCCGTATACAGCGCGCCAGCGGGCGCGAATTTGCCGATGACCGAACCAACACGTGCGCCCGCACGCGCCGCATAGATTACATTGAGGTGATTGTCGAGCAACGTCGAGATGTCCGTTGCGCCGACGACCATCATCAAGAGCACTGGTATAAAGAAGGCAAACTCCACCAGCGCCTGGCCACGCCGCTTCGTGCGGAGCCGACGCACGATCCAGCGTGCGAGATGCCAGCGCCGCTGCGGCGCTGCTCCTGAAGTCCTATTCACGCGCGTCCTCCTAGCCAATCACGCAGAGCACGACGGTCCTGGTCAATAAAGTCGCCCGTTGAGAGCGAGATCAGCGCGCTTGTCCATCCTGATGGGTGAACCGACGCCCAGATGGGGGCTGACGGCGACTGTCGCTGACCAAACTGCTGCGGCTCGATGCGCTGAACGGAGAGCGCGGTCAGGTTGATGGTTGGGCTGGAGATCGCGAAAAATGCCGTGAGATAGGTATACGTGTAGCTGATCCGCACCCCAAGGTAATCGGCGTTGGCGAGCTGGTCGTTACGATCGCCCGTCGGCCAGGAATCGCTGGTGGAGACCCAGCTTCCGCCGGACTTCTGAAGGATATCTACTTTCGTAGCGCACGGGAAGCTGCCGCCACCGACGCAGCCGCCTGTCTGGGAGGCGTCGAAGATCTCCACCTGCGTCATTTGGGCTACGACCACGCCAGCGACACGCGGAGCGATGATGTTGTTGACGATGTAGACATCGAGCGCTGTCAGCTGATTTGGCGCCGGTGGCGAGCCTTTGCCGATGATGGCGCCATAGCGCGCGGCGTCTTTCGCGGCGAAGTTGAAAGTACCGATGGAGGCGTTGATCAGTGAGAACTCGACCACGCCGAAGAGCATCAGCAGGAACAACGGCGCGACCAGCGCAAACTCCACCAGCGCTTGTCCACGTGAACGCGCGATTGGCCGCGCTGACGGCGTGCGTGCTCGGCGCAACAGCCGCCGAAATCGGGCTGTCCGCTGTCCTGGCTCCAGGCTAAACAAGCTCTCCACCCACTAACACTCCTATGCCATCTGGCTGCCACACGGCGCGCTGCTCGGCGTGCGCTCCGCTCCACATCGAGGTCCATCTGACCAGCATGAGAGTTACTCTGTTTCCTCTGCTCGTCCGTTGTAACGTATGACGGTGGAAAGGGTTACGAAGCAAGCGCAACCGTCCTATGCCAGGGCGGGCTGGTCTTTGCTGACAGCGTGGCGCCCGCGTGCGCCAGCTAGCCAACCATCGTGGCGGATGTACGACGACGAAGAACGACGATGAGGAAGCAAGAGCGTGAGTGATGGGCAATAGCAGACGCTATGAGCGATGATCTGTTCGGCGAGGCGCGCGACGCCCACGCCCCTGTGGCGGCTGTCATCGAACGTCCCACCGAGCGGCAGGCGGGGCTAGCCGGTGGTCAGCCAGCGGGCGCGCTGTGGGCTGCGGCGCGCGCGGTGATGTGGCCGGACGCCGAACGCGACGCCGGACAAAGCGTGAGCAGCGAATGGACGCCGCGCCTGAGGAGCGCGCTGCTGGCGCTCACATTGCTGGCGCTCTGCGTCACACTCATCCCCATCCAGCCGGGGTCCGCGGCGGCGCTGCTAGCGGCGACGCAGGCGCGTGCGGCCTATCGCTATGACGAGGCGCTGGCGGACTATGCCCAGGCGCACAGCGCCGATAGCGCTGACCCGCGCCCACTCTGTGACGCTGGCGATGTCTATACGCTGCAACAGCAGCCGCGCCAGGCCGCCGCAGCCTATCGCGCCTGCGCAGCGTTGGCCCCTGGCGATGGCTCTGCCTGGCTACGATTGGGCGCCGCGCTGGCGAGCGCGGGCGACGACGCTGGCTCGATCAGCGCCTGGCGGCAGGCGGGGAAGGTCGGCGACGCCGCTGGCTATGAGCGGCTGGGTGAGCGCGCCGAGCGGCTGGGCCAGCTCGACGAGGCGGCGCGCTGGTGGTCGCAGGCGCCGCAAGACGATGCGCTGGCGCAGGGACATCTGGGGCTGCTCGCCCTTGCCCAGGGCAACGCGACAGCGGCAAGCGCGCACTTCTATACGCTCAGCCACGCGCAGTCGCCCTATGCGCTGAGTTTGCGCAATGCGGGCGTCTACCTGCTGGCAGGCTTTGCGCCCACCACTGCGCTCGACGAGGAGAACATCGGCTATGCGCTGCTGACGCTGGGCGAACCAACGCTGGCCCTGGAGCCGTGGCGCCGCGCGACGCAGCTTGCCCCTACGGACGGTTCTGCCCGCGCCTACTATGGCTGGACGCTCTGGCTGCTGGGCCAACGTGACGCCGCGCGCCCGCAGATCGCGGCAGGGCTGCGTGACGCTCCGGCGCTGCCCTTCGCCTCCTATGCAGCGGGCCAGGTCGCGATGGCTGATGGCAAATTCGCGCAGGCGCTCGCGCGCTTCGAGACGGCGCTGGAGATCGACACCAAGAATCCTGCGCTGTGGAGCGCGGCGGGCGATGCGGCGCTGGCTCAAGCGGACTATGTGACAGCAAGGTTGTCCTATGCCAACGCTGCCCAGTTCTCAGACGACCCAGCCTATACGCTCGCGCTGGTCCAATTCTATCTCGATCATGGCATTGGGCTGGGTGATGGGCAGGCATTGCAGGCGGCCTTTGCGGCGACGCAGCGCTTCCCCACGTCTGAGCCGCTGCTCTTCCTCGAAGGGCGCATCTATGATAGCCTCGGTCAGCAGACCCAGGCGTACTATGCCTTCCAGCGCGCCAACGCGCTCGATCCGTCCGACCCAGGGCCGTGGTTCTACCTCGGTCGCT
Source organism: Ktedonobacterales bacterium (assembly GCA_025936795.1). GTDB lineage: Bacteria > Chloroflexota > Ktedonobacteria > Ktedonobacterales > JADMIN01 > JAKAIY01. Next base: position 9,483 of record JAICSR010000134.1, read on the forward strand.
ACGCTGCGGCGAGCGGCGATGTGGTTCCGGCAGTGGTGAATCTGCGCACAGCCCTGGCGCTGCGGCCAACCGGAGCTTACACGGCGCAGGCGCGCCAGGCGCTCGCCAGTCTCAATCAATACACCTTGTAAGCGCGCATGCGGTGGAGTGTCCCGCGTCGCTGACACCAAACGTGCGCTCGGATCAGCGTGCGGCGCCTCTATCGCGCCGCGCCAGAAGTCTGTCAACTTGTAGTGAGACGGTTGGGCGTGTAGAGTAGCAGCAGCGTGGTAAAATGGCAGTCCATCGAA
>JAICSR010000287.1 GCA_025936795.1 Ktedonobacterales bacterium
CAGCGGCGCCTGGTTGTAGGGGGGATAGGCCAGCCGCGTCGTGACCTCTTTCGACGTGATGAGCCGATTGAGCAGCGCGGCGGTTCCGCCAGAGACCAGTACGATGCCGATAGCCTTCGCCAGCTCAGAGATGCCGACGCCCTTGTAGACTTTGCGCGCGTCGTCTATGAAGCCCACCAGCCCGAAACCCACCGTCGCCAGCAGGATGATCTCGACCAGCAGCCATTGATCGCTATTGAGGTTAAGCAGCATGCCACTGGCCACGCAGGCAATGATGATGCCGAACAGCATGGCGACGCCGCCAACCAGTGGCAATTCGCTAGAGCGCGCGCGCACGACTTTGGGTTTGGTCCGCCCGCGCCGGACCTCGATCTGATAGGCGTCGCTGCCGATAGATTGATCCGGTCGGAAGTCTCCGGGCTTGCGTTCGCCGCTACGGAACCAGGGAAACAGGCCCAAAGCCAGCAGGCAGAATATGGCGCTCGCGGCGAAGGCGATGGCAAACGCGCCGAGAAGCATGACGACGTCCATAGATGATTCCCCGCTCACTGTTCCGCAGCCACTGCGCGTTCGCGCGCACAGTCCCCATACCACATAGAACGCCACCGAATTTTCGCAGGTAACGACCGCTGGGAGTGATGTAGAGCAAGAGGTCGGTTCATACACGCAGTCCTTTACGCAAGAGTTGCAGACCCAGTTCCCGTATAGCCGAGCGCGGTTAGCGCTTCGCGCGCCGCGCGCCGGTCATCCCAGGGGAGTTTCTCCTTGCCGATGATGATGCTCTGCTCATGGCCCTTGCCAGCCAGCAAAACGGTATCGCCGTCCCTCGCACGCGCAAAGGCGGCGCCGATTCCCTCACGCCGGCCCACAATGCAGAGGAACTGTTCACCTTCTCGCGCGCCCGCGTTCTCCGCGCCAGCTGCGATTTCGCGCAGAATCGAAGCGGCGTCTTCCTCGCGTGGGTCTTCGTCTGTGATGATGGCAAAATCGGCAAGGCGCGCCGCGACTGCCCCCATCACGGGGCGCTTGACACGGTCGCGGTCGCCAGCCGAGCCGAAGACGACGATCAGGCGTCCGCGTGTCAGTGGACGCAGGACGCGCAGCACTTTCTCCAGGCTATCGGCAGTGTGGGCGTAGTCCACCACGACGCTGAACGGCTGTCCCATCTCGATGCGCTCCATGCGCCCCGACACGCCGGGAAAGGTCGCCAGCGCCTGCGTGATCCGCGTGGCTGGAACGCCGAACAGGTAGCCCACGCTGATGGCGGCCAGACAGTTTGCGACATTGTAGCTGGCGACGAGCGGCGTCTCGACGGTGAAGACGGAGCCATCGGGCAGGCGCACATCGAAGCGCGACCCATCGGCGCGTAGCTCGACGCGCTCGGCTCGCACATCCGCAGGCGCCTCCATCGCATAGCTCAGGATGGGCGCCTGGCAGAAGTCGCGCAGGTACGTGTAGGAGCTATCGTCGGCGTTGAGGACGCACGCTTTCGGCGGATGCGGCGAGATGGGCTTGCTGGCCTGCGGGTCAATCGCTTCGCAGAGCATCGCTTTGGCGCGCCAGTACGCCTCCTTGGTGCCGTGCAGCTCCAGATGCTCGGAGGTGATGTTGGTGACGACAGCGACATCGTAGCTGACCCCGTAGACGCGATGCAGCGCCAGCCCACTGGAGGTCGTCTCCAGTACGGCGCACTGCGCGCCTGTGTCGGCCATCTGCGCGAGCAGCGCCTGCACCTCTGGCGCCTCCAGTGTGGTGAAGCGCGAGTTGTTCTGGATGCGCGCGCCGCCCGCCTTGAAGTCCACGGTGCTCATTAGTCCACAGCGGATGCCACCCGCTTCGAGAATGGCGTCTATCAGGTTGGTGGTGGTGGTTTTGCCGTCGGTGCCAGTGACGCCGACAACCGCCATGCGCTCGGATGGGCGCCCCGCCAGCGCGGCGGCCAGCGCGCCCAGCTCGCGCCGCGAGTCGGCGACGCGCACATAGAGACGGTCAGCGGGCCAGTCGGCGGGGGCGGGGTCAATGCCAACGATCATACGCGCGCCCTGCGCCAGCGCCTCCGCGATGTAGGCGTGGCCATCGCGCCACTTGCCGCGAATAGCGACGAAGCAGGCGCCTGGCGTGACTTCAGCGGAGTTATAGGCGACGGTGGTGATCTCCCCGGTGGTCGGGCCGATGACCTCCAGCGCTGGAATGGCGGCTAGCGCGCGTGTGATCTCCACGCGAAGTTCTCCCTGTGGCTGACGCCGCGCCGCCCTCACCGAGCGTAGAGAGCAGGCGGCAGGACTACGCGGATGTCGTATTTGGCTGGTCTGGCAGCAGAAACTCACCCTGCGCCACGACGACCGATTCGCCGCCAACGCGGACCTGGCTGATGGCGTCCTCACGCTGCTCGACGGTGACGAAAAGCTGGCTCGGACGCCCCATCTGCACGCCCTGGGCGACGGTGATTCGCGCGAGGTCATCCTCCAGCGGCGCCAGACCGTGGCGTACCAGATAGGCGCCAAATGGTCCAGCCGCGCTGCCGGTGGCGGCGTCCTCGCCAATGCCCATGCCCTGCGCGAACATGCGGGTGGCGACAGGCTGATCGTGGGCTGGGCCTGGTGGAACGAACAGGTACGCGCCCGCGTGCGCCACGGCGTCGTGCAGCGCAGCGCCGACCCCCGGCCCCGGCTGCGCCTGATCGAGCGCTTGCTGGCTGGCGAGTGGGATGTAGATGAACGGCACGCCCGCCGAGCCACGCTCGATGGGCAGATCGGCGCGCAGATCGCCAGCACGCAGGCCCAGGCTCGCGGCCAGCGCCGCGCGGTCGCCGCTCCATGGCTCGAACGTCGGGATCGGCTGGCGCATCCACGCGAAGCTCAGGCGACCATCGGCAAAGAGCAACTCGATGGCGAGCGGTCCAACGCCAGTCTCCAGCGCAATCGGTGAGGCGATGTCTGGCGTGATGCGCCCCACCGCCGCCAGCGCGAAGGTCGCCCCAATCACGGGATGCCCTGCGAATGGTAGCTCCACCTCAGGTGTGAAGATGCGCAGCCGCACGAGCGCCGTTGGCTCAGTGGCGGGCAATGTGAAGACGCTCTCCGAGAAGTTCATCTCGCGGGCGATAGCTTGCATCTCGGCAGCCGTCAGCTGGGCCGCGTCGTGGAAGACGGCGAGTTGGTTGCCACCAAATGGCTCACTCGTGAACACGTCAAGCTGGGTCGAGCGGATGCGCCGCATGGAGTGGACACCTCCAGCCATCGTGTGGGCAGTCTGCGCCACACGCTATCACGATCACGGCATCATAGTCAGAGTACACGATAGAGCGGCCTCCTTGCGCGTCTAATAGGACTAGCTCTGGCACAGCTCACGGGATTAAGCGTCTCAAGCTGTGCAGTGTGGCCAGGCGGATTCAGGTGGCGTCAGGCGTCCAAATCTGTGGCTCCAGCAGCATCTGCTTGAGCGCCATCAGCGGCGTGAGCGGGCCGACGCCACCTGGCACCGGCGAGAGCGCGCCTGCCACCCGCGCCGCGCTCTCGAACGCCACATCGCCGACGATGGCGCCGCTCTTCAGCACGTTGATGCCAACATCCACCACCGTCGCGCCCGGACGAATCATGTCGCCGGTCAGCAGGCCTGCTTTGCCAGCGGCGGCGATGATGATGTCGGCCTGGCGCGTCCAGTAGGCCAGGTCGCGGGTGTAGATGTGGCAGACCGTGACTGTCGCGTCGCGCGCGAGCAGCATGAAGGCCAGTGGCTTGCCGACGGTATTGCTTGCGCCGACGATCACGACGCGCTGACCCGCGAGCGTGATCTGGTAGCGGTCGAGCATCTCCACCACCGCCGCGCAGGTGGCGGGAACAAAACTCGGATAGCGCAAAAAGAGATTGCCCGCGCTGCGCATGCTGATGCCATCTACATCCTTGCGTGGGCTGACCGCCTCGGCGACCACGCGCGGCGAGAGGCCAGGCGGCAGCGGCATCTGCACCAGCAGCCCTTGCGTCTCCTCATCGTCGTTGAGCGCTTCGATCCCAGCGCGCAGCGCCGCGTCCTCGATGTCCTCGGCCAGCGTCACGAGTGTTCCGCGCACGCCGATACTCTGCGCCTCGCGCAGAAGCTGGCGCACGTAGACATCGGAGGCCGGTTGTTCGCCCACCCGAATGATCGCCAGCCCTGCTGTGTGGCCGCGACGCTCCGCATACTCGCTGGCCAGCGCGCGTAGCTCCTCACGCACGACTTTGGCGATGGCGCGGCCATCGAGCAGTTGCGCTGGCATGGACGTACCCTCCTGTCACTGCCTGCGCTTGACCTCAACGCCTCAAATGCCCTCGACACCCATACGGCGATAGACGGTCGCCAGCGTCTCATCGCGCAGGCTGGCCGCCTCGGCGCAGACCGTGCGCGCCTCGCCGAGCGCCTGCGTCGCAGTCTCGGCGTCGTGGAGCAGCGCCACATTCGCCAGCACGTTAAGCGCCGCTGAGCGGGCCGCCGCCTCGCCGATGGTCGCGGCGCAGGCGGCGTCGCTCAGCACGGTCGCATTGCCGACCAGCGCGATCTCGCGGGCGAGCGTCACGACGATGAGCGTCAGCTTGAGCGCTTCGAGCGGTGGCTGCATGGCTCCAATGAGCGCTGCCTGAATCGCGGCGTCGCGCGCCTGCCGCTCCACATCGCTGGTCTTGGGCAGCCTGTAGGCGGCGGAAACCGCTTGAAATGCGCGCTCATCCGCTGCGACCAGCGCCAGCAACGCCACACGCGCCTGCTCCGCCTGCTGGACGATTGCCTGCGCCTGCGGCTCGACCGCGCGAAAGGCGTTGCGGCCCACAGTGAAGCGCGCCACCATCTCAGCCAGCGCCGCCGCCAGCGCCCCGACCAGCGCGGACGCGGCGCCACCACCCGGCGTGGGCGCGCTCGACCCCAGCGCCTCGGCGAATGCGCTGATGGTCAGTTCATTGTCCATGCGGCGTGTCCTCCTCCACATGGTTTGTCTGCTGGCTGCCAGCGGGCATTGTATCATGCGCTGGGTATCATGCGTTGGTGACTCGCCGCATCCTGTGCGAGCGGCGGCTGGGCAACGGAAGGGAGCCTGTGTGGCAAGAGTGACGGCGTATGATGACGCTGCGACCTGGGGCGATGCGCAGCCCGACGAGCGGATACGCTGGGTCTATGAGCGGTTGGTGGCGATGTGGGGGACGCCAGCCTGGGAGCCAGATGGCGACGCGCTGGGCGGCCTGATCGCGACGATTCTCTCGCAGCACACCTCTGATCTGAACTCTGAGCGCGCCTATGCGCGGCTGCGCGCGGCCTTCCCTGAATGGTCAGCGGTGCGCGACGCCCCGCTGGACGCCGTCGCCGAGGCGATTCGCGTGGGCGGGCTGGCGCAGGTGAAGGCCGC
>JAICSR010000268.1 GCA_025936795.1 Ktedonobacterales bacterium
CCGGGCAGGTGGGCGCCAGGCAGCGGCAGCGCGTTGGGGCGACCACCTGTGGCGATCAGCGCGCGGCCATAGGTGACAGTCGAGCCATCGCTGAGGGTCACCTGCCGCGCCTCCGTATCGAGCCCGGTGGCGCCGACACCCTGCCGAACTTCGACGCGCTGCTCACCATACCACGGCGGCAATTGCGCATAGACACCACCATTGCCGTACGTGCCATCGGGGCCAATCGCGCCACGCAGGTATTCCTTGGAGAGCGGCGGTCGGTGGTAGGGTAGATGATGTTCCGCTGCGACGATGAGGATTGCGCCGTTCGCGTCGCGCTTGCGAATCTCCTCCGCCGCCGTGGCTGAAGCCAGCCCGCCGCCAATCAGCAAGTACTCCACGCGCTGCTGTGCATCCGCTGTCGCCATAGCCGTCTCCTTCACGTGTCGCTCACACCTATCAAGCCGCCGCCAAGAGCGCGCTCCAGCCGCCGCATCACCTCACGCCGCATCCATTACGTGTTGGGGGAAGCGGAACGCGCCGGGCAAGCCGAATGACTGCGCGCGGCGCGTCGGTCGCGAACAGTCTCGTCGCAGGGCGCTGCGGCTGCCCAGGGGCCAATTATCGCGGCGTGTTGTCCTGATCGGGCGCGGGCGGCAGCGCGGCTTGCTCAGCGGTATCGCGACCGTGGATCGCCTTCTGGAACTCCTTGATGGTCTGCCCGGCGGCAGAGCCAATCTCCGGCAGCCGCTTGGCGCCAAAGAACAGCACGGCGATCAGCAGCAATGGAATAACCAGTTCCCAGTGAAACGGCATGCGATTGTCTCCCTCTCTCTCCCACCGGGTGGCCCGACAGGAGTCCGGCGGAGCTTCATGTGCGCCTCGCCATTACCGTGAAGTATACGCGCGCCGGGCGCCATGACACAATGCTGGCGCTGATCGGTTGCCTGTCTGATTGGCATGGGCCAGCGGGCGACGCGCGAATTGATCCGCAGATTGACAGGCAGCGCGCCGACGCCATACCGCCCGTACGCGCGCTGCGTGGCGCCACATACGGCGTCAACGGTTGGAGGCGCTAGGCTCCGCTGACGCGGTGGGCGCAGCGGATGTTGCGGACGGGTCCGCACTGGCTTGCGCGGCCTGCTCTGCATAGACACCGCGATAGTCGGGTGGCAGCAGTTGCGCGATATGGGTCATGATCTCATCTACGCCGCGTTCCAGATCGTCTCTGGTGTGGCGCGCGCCGCTCTTGCTCAGCCGGAAGGGCGCGCCATAGCGAACGGTGACGGTGGGACGGCGGATGATGATGTGGCCTTTGTGGAAGACCTGCTTGCTGTTGAAGATGGCGACCGGCACGACGGGCGCATTCGCACGGAACGCGATCAGCGCGACGCCCGGCAGGCCTCGGAGGAGCTGGCCCTCGCTGCGATGCCCTTCCGGGAAGATCGCCATCAGCTCACCCTCGCTGAGCAGGCGCTCCGCAATGCGTAGCGACTCGCGGTCGCCCTCGCCACGCCGCACCGGGAACGAGCCGGTAACGCCGATGACCCATCCCAGTATGGGAACCTGGAAGAGTTCGATCTTGCCCATGTAGTGGGTGATGCGCGGCACAGGGTACGCGACCAGCGGAATGTCGATCCACGCGACATGGTTGGAGGCCAGGATGGCCGCTCCTTCGCGTGGCACGTTCTCCAGTCCCTCGACCCGCAGCTTGAAGAAGAGTGGGAAGAGCAGTCCTGCGATGCTGCGGACGATGGTAACGCCGAGCGGCCATGCCGTGCCATCCCAGCGAGCGTCGCGTTTTCCCGTCGCCGCAGGCGCGACGTAGGCGCCTGTGCGCGCTGCGCCGCGTGATCGCCGCGTCATCTGCTGCCCAGCGACCGGAGCGCCGACTGGGGCAGCAATCGGCCCAGAGGTAGGCTCAGTGACTATCGAGGTGGCGGATATGCGCTGCTGGCGCGCCTCCGCCAGCAACGCGCAGATGCGCTCGACCGCTGCATCGAGCTGACCATCGCGGTTCTCGACAGTGATGGCGTCGTCGGCAAGCTCCATCTGCATGGCGTCTTTGCGGTCGCGCGCTTCGATGTCGTTGAGCACCTGCCCCAATGCGGGCGCGCCATCGCCCAGCGCGGCGACGAGGTCGGCGTGGCGGCGGCGGGCGCGCTCGTCGGCGGGCGCCGTTAGCGCGACCTTGAGGGTGGCGTCGGGGAGCACAACCTTGCCGATGTCGCGCCCAACCATCACGACGCTATGCGCGTCGGCCATCGCGCGCATGCGCGCGATCAGCGCGGCGCGCACCGCCGGGATACGCGCAACCGCCGAGACGTTGCGCGTCACTTCGAGGGTATGCAGGCTGGGAGCAAGGTCTTCCGGGTCATCACCCGCGAAGGCGCTGTATTGCCGGTCATCTGCGACGGTGGGGTGTGTGATGCGGATAGGCTCCGCTGCGATCAGCGCCAGCAGCGCCGCCTCGTCGTCGGGCGCGGCGCCGCGCCGCAGCGCCAGCAGCGTGAGCGCGCGATAGAAGGCGCCGCTATCAATGTAGAGCGCGCCAAGCCGCCGGGCGACCCGCTCACCGACGGTGCTCTTGCCAACGCCCGCCGCGCCGTCTATCGCGATCTGTATGACGCCCGCGCTTCGCCCGCCTCCCGCGTCCGTCGCGTCCGTCGCGTCCGTCGCATCCGCCGCGTCTGGCGTGGCGCGGCCCTCGTCACCCATAGCCTACCGTCACTCTCCTGGGTGGGCGCGTCTCGCCGCTGCGCCCCCGGTGCGCGCGATGTCGCAGACGCCATGCCCCGCACAATTGCCCCGCACAGTATAGCATGGCGCAGGCCCCGCGCCCATCGCTGAAGCGCCTCGGCAAGCCTGCGTAGGCCGAAGCAAACATGGCGCACATAGCCCGATGGGGTAGCGTCAGCACACAAGCAGCGCCAGGCGCCGTTGATAGTAGTGAAGGTATTTGCTATGCCTGCGCACGCGGCGAAACGAGGAGCCGCAGAGGGACCGCGCATGTGGCTGGCGCGGCGACTGAGACAGGGAAGAGGCGCTGTGAAGAGAACGGCTCGGCGTGCGGCAGGAATTCGTCGCGCATCCACGCGATTCCGGGGATTCAGAGGATTGCTTCCGCGTAGCGGCGCCCTTGCGCTGCTTTGCGCGTTGGCGCTCGGCGCTATTCCAGGCGCACTGCTCGGCAGCCAGACCGCGCATGCGGCGCCGCACACGACCTTCTATGGCATCAGCGACGCTGTGCTACTGGCCGACACGGTGACGGACACGCCTACCGATACACCGACCAACACACCCACGGCCACCGACACGCCTACCGATACCCCAACGGCTACCGCGACGCCGACCAACACGCCCGTCCCTCCGCCAACCGCGACGCCCACCCCTGCGCCGAATAACCTCGACGTGAGCGCAGCGGCGTCGGGGGCTGGCTGGCCGCAGGAGAACGGCAACTGGTGCGGTATCGCCACGGTTGCACTGATCGCTGACTACCTCCACCCGTCGTCTGTCTCGCAGGACTACATCGCTGGCCTGATTAACGGTCCCGATAGTACGAGCGAGTGGGGCACGCCGCCGTGGATTCCCAATGTTGGACCGGGGGTCACCGGGGACATCGCGCGCGACTTCGGCACCGATCCACGCTCGCTAGCCTATGGGCTGACGGCAGTGACGGGCACGCAATATCATGCCATCGTGGACACCAGCGGGGCCTGGGGCACGACCGCTCACATCGTCCGCGATATCCTGACCTATCGGCAGCCCATCAGCGTGTTCGTAGATCATGGCCAGCATTCAGTGATCGTGTCGGGCGTGGACGCGACAGGCAATCCGCTGACGAATCCCGGCAGCATCACTGCCATCCATGTCTGGGATCCTGGGAACATCGCTTCGCAATCGGGCATTCAGGCGAAGATGGCGATGACCATCCCCAAAAGCTTGTGGCTCTCCGGCATCATCCCCAATAGTGGCGGATCCAACTACTTCAAATATCCCTACTCTGGCAATCAGTATGGCGCCTATCCACTCGACCCTGACCCATCGGTGGGGCCGTACGCATATGTGCCTGCGCTCTACAATCACCTCTGGATTGGCCATTACGTCTACATCGCGCCTGCGGGCTATGTTGATCCTGCGGGAACGCCCACTGGCAATAACATCACTACAACCTCCTACGTCTCAGACTGGGAGTTCAACCCGTACGGCGCGCTGATCGCAGGTGAGGCGAGCAGTTTGTGGCCAGCCACGCCAGCGGGCTATGCGGGCGCCGTTGTGCCGATGCCAACGAATCCGCCGCCGCCACCACCGCCAGTGCAGGTGTTTAGCACAAAGCCGCTGCCGAAGCCGCACCCGAAGCCCGTGGTAAAGCCCACGCCAGTGCCAACGGCGACCCCGCCGCGAGCGCGGCCCTCGCCAACGCCCGCGCCGCCAGCCTCGGCTGCGGTCGCGCTGCCCGATCCGCCAGCTACGCCCCCGCAGGCTGCCTGCGCGCCGCTGGCGTGCGCGCTCGCCTCCATGCCGCCGTTCTGGGCGCTCGCCGTGGGCGCCGCGCTGCTGCTGGGCGCGCTGCTACTCGCCCTGGCGATGTTCGCGCCACGTAGACGTGTGCGACCTCAGCCCGCCAACCTGTCCGCCGCTGGGACAGGCGCGCCGCTGCTGCCGCCGATGCTCGTCGGCGCCGAGGCGCTCCCAGCGAACGCGCTCGCTGAAGCCGCGGATGCCCCAGATGAGCCGCTAGCCGCCGAACCAGCGGACAGCGGGCCAATCATCGTGCCCGTGCTGGCGGCGGATGTCGCGCCAGCGCAGCCAACGCCAGAGAGCGATGACGCGGGGAAGATGTAGGGGCTGGCTGGCGTTAGTGGACCCGCGCAGGCGGGTCTTGTGGGGGCCGCAGCCGCCTTCAGGCGCGGTTTCAACCGCCAGCCATTCCTGCATGGTATCCTACGCTCATGGCGGCGCGGTCAGCCGTCCGCGTGATGTGAGAGGAGCCGCAGCGCATGAGCGCCATCATTCATCGTGAGGCGGTTGTCGGGCCAGATGGCAAGATCGAGGTCAGCGCGCCAGAGCTGCAGCCCGGCCAGCGTGTGAGCATCACCATCGAGCCAGAAACCGCGCCAGAAACCGCGCCAGATGCGAATGCCACATCACCTGAGCCGTCACTCTACGATCTCGTCAAGGACCTGCCAGGGGGTCGCCTCTTCAAGACAGCGGATGAGGTTGATGAATACATCCGGCAGGAGCGCGATTCGTGGGATCGCTGATCTTGCCGCCAGGCGGCATGGTCTACATAGACGCCAACATCCTCATCTACACAGTGGAGCGGGTTGCGCCGTATGCCCAGATGCTTGACCCGTTCTGGCAGGGGCTTGCGGCGCAGAAAGCACATGCCATCACGAGTGAAATGGCCGCGCTTGAAACGCTGGTTGGGCCTATGCGCTCTGGCGATACAGCGCTGGAGGCGCTCTTTCGCCGTATACTCTATCGCTCGCCCTCCTTGCGCCTGGTCCCTGTCACGCTGGACGTGATAGAACGCGCCGCACGCCTGCGAGCTGACTATGGCGGACTCAAAACGCCTGACGCCATCCACGCCGCGACCGCGCTGGAAGCGGGCGTTGCGACCTTCATCACGAATGACAGCGCGTTTCAGCGCATTGCTGGGTTGAGGGTCGTGACGCCGAGCGACCTCACGGCGCCGTGA
>JAICSR010000078.1 GCA_025936795.1 Ktedonobacterales bacterium
ACCGGCAGCGCCTTGGTGACCTCTGAGAGCGCAAAGGCGAAGACCTGGATGCGTAGCGGTATCCGTAGCCGCAACTGGCGCAGGCAATAGCTCCACTGCGCGCCGCGCACGACCTCGTAGCCGAGCATCAGCAGCAGAAAGGTGACGAGATCGCGCCGCCGAAAGCGCGCCATGATCGTGATGGCCGCGCCCAGGTTGGCGAGCGAGCAGAGCGCCACCAGCAGGCCAGCGGTGAGCGCCAGTGGCACAAATACCCTGGGCCGGGTGAGCGTGCGCAGTATTCGCAGGATGCGCTTCATACGCCTGCCTGCGTGTTCATCGTCGCGGCGGCGCCACTCGGAGTGCGCGCGTGGTAGATGGCGAGCGCCGCGCTCGCCGTCGCGCTTGCCGCTGCTCCGCCCATGCCATCGTCGCTTTCCTGAGGAGAGCCTACCGGTTGACTGCCCCAGTATAGAGACGATGCTACGCGCGCGCAAGAGCACAGACGCGCGCTGAGTCATGACAAGTCCGCTCAGGTTGTTGGCGCTGGCCGCCCCCTCCCCAACCCCTCCCCCGCTGCGGTGGGAGCGGGGCTTTCCGGAGGCTCCCCTCTCCTCGCAGGAGAGGGGCTGGGGGTGAGGTCGCGTGCGATGTCAGCGCATGCGCATAAGCGCGCTTAGCTTTGCTGGCGCGCGTCCAGCCATTCCAACACCTCGGCGGCGTGGCCATCGGGCTTCACCTGCTCCCAGACGTGGCCAATGGTTCCATCTGGCAGAATCAGGAAGCTGGTGCGCGCCGTGGACATGTATGTCTTGCCATACATGCTCCTCTCCACCCAGACACCGTAGCGCTGGGTCATCTCGCCGCCGAGATCGGCCAGCAGTGGGAAGGGCAGGCTGTACTTGCTGGCGAACTTCTGGTGCGACTTCACATCGTCGCGGCTGACCCCCAGCACGACGACGCCGCGCCGCTGCAACTCGTCCCAGGCGTCGCGGAAGGAGCACGCCTCGGTGGTGCAGCCAGGGGTGTCATCTTTGGGATAGAAGTAGAGCAGCACGGTCTTGCCGCGCAGATCGGCCAGGTGAACCTGTGAGCCATCGCCCGCAGGCAGCGTAAAGTCGGGAGCCTCGCTCCCAACTGGTGGAACGGCTGTCTCAGTATCAGGCATGATGCGCAATTCCCTTCTGCTCTGGTCTGCTCTGACGCGAGGTCACTCGTATGGCTCGCGCCCTTACTGGTATATCATACGGGCGGATGATACAGGCGGATGGAAGAGCGTTGGTTCCAGCATGACGAAAGGGACGAGCGATGCCTGAATCAGCGGAGAGCCTGCGAGCGCTGGCGCAGCGCTGGATTGTCGAGGGCTGGCAGCGTGGCGATGCGACCACATTGCTGGCGCTGCATTCGGCGGATTTCGTAGACTATGCGGCCCCATCTGAACGTGAGGCGACGCGCGAGGGCTTTGCCACTGGCGTCGCCGACCTCTACCGCGCCTTCCCCGATTTTCACGCCACCGTAGATGATCTGGTCGTAGACACCGCAGCCGCCAAAGTCGCTGTCCGCTGGTCGGCGTCGGGAACTCAGCAGGGAGCCTACCTGGGCTATCCGGCGAGTGGGCGGCGTATCACCTTTCGTGGCATCGAGATCATCCATGTGGCCGATGGGCTGATTGACGCGCGCTGGGGCGAGTGGGATGGACTCGATCTCCAGCGGCAATTGGCAGGCGAGTGACGGCCAGAGCACATGCCCCTCGCTTCAATGTTGCAGAAGCAAGGGGCTGTGTTGGCGTATGGATGGATTGCGCTAGTGGACGAGCGCGCCGAAGAGGCTATTCGCGCCGAGACCGATCTGCGCGAGTAGCGGGCCGAAGACGATGGTCAGCACGATGATGCCTATCACTGCAATCGCCATCGTCAGCCCCACACCTACAGGTGTCTGGATGTACTCGCGCTTCTCTGGCTCGATCACATACATGCGCCACACGACGTTGGCGTAGTAGACGATGGAGACGGCGCTCATCAGCAGGCCGATGATGACCAGGATGGTCATGCCCGATCCCTGGCCCCAGGCGGCCCAGAAGATCACCAGCTTGCTCAGGAAGCCAGCCATTGGCGGGATGCCTGCCAGCGCCAGGAAGCAGACTGCCATGCCTGCCGCAATCCAGGGCGAGCGGCGACCAAAGCCGTCGAAGTCGCGAATGTTCTCGCGTCCGGTCGCGTCGCCCAGCGCGATGATGCCCGCGAAGGCGCCGATATTCGTGACCACAAAGACAAACAGGAAGATCATCATCGCCTGGCTGCCTGCCGAGGTCTTGTGGATGATGAGCGCCGCGAAGCCCACCAGCAGATAGCCAGCCTGACCGATGCTGCTGTAGGCCATCATGCGCTTGATGTTCGACTGGAGCAGCGCGCCTACGTTGCCGACGATCATCGTCAGCGCGGCGACGACGGCCACCATCACCCACAGATAGCTGTTGTTCAGCGAGACCAGACCGCTGAAAACGAAGATGCGCAACAGCGCTGCGAAGCCCGCCGCCTTCGAGCCAACGGAGAAGAACAGTGTCGAAGGGGTTGGCGCGCCCTCATAGATGTCTGGCGCCCACATGTGGAACGGAACCGCCGAGACCTTGAAGCCGAAGCCTGCGAAGACGAAGACCTCGCCGACGATCAGCAGCAGGTTGCCGGTATGCAGCACATTCGCGGTCGCCCGCGCGATCTCCAGCATATCGGTCGTACCGGTCGCGCCATAGAGCAGCGCCAGGCCATAGAGCAGGATCGCCGATGACATCGCGCCGAGCAGCACATACTTGACCGCCGCCTCGGCTGAGCGCGTGTCGGTACGCGAGAGGCCCGCCAGGATGTAGAGCGGGATGCTTGCCAGTTCAAACGAGATGTAGATGGTGATCAACTCACCAGAGCTGCCCATCAGCATCATGCCCGCCAGCGACATGAGGATGATGGCGTAATACTCGCCCGGCGTCACGCGCAGATACTTCTCGATGTACTGGTACGAGACGAGAATCACGCAGAAGCCCATCAGCAGGAAGAGCAACTTGAAGTAGATCGCGAAGTCATCCACCACGAGCATGCCATAAAAGGCTGTGGCGGGGCGCGATCCGAAGGTGTTGAACGCCAGACTAAAGGTCAACGCCAGCGGAATCACCAGGCCGATGAGCGCTGTCACCCACGTCACCATCTTGCGGCGGGTGACGAGGTCAAGCCCCAGCACGACAAAGCTCAGCAAGGTCAGGCTCAGCTCAGGCGAGAGGAGCCAGATTTGCGGTAGACCTATCGTTGATGTCACGGTACGCTCCCAGCTCTCTCAACTCTAGTGAATAGCCAGCGCGCTCATGCTGTGCACCATTTGTTGCAAGCTTGGCGTGAGCAAATCGATGATGGGCTGCGGATAGATGCCCACGAAGAGGATCACCAACCCCAGCGCCACCAAGGGGAAGGCTTCGCGCACGGTCGTGTCGGTCAGCCAGTCCCACTTCATGTTCAGTGGCCCATAGAACGAGCGCCGCAGCATCCAGAGCAGGTAGCCTGCCGTCAGCACCACGCCGAAGGCCGCGAAGATCGTCGCCACAGGCAACGTTGCGAATGAGCCTGTGAAGACCAGATATTCCGCTACGAAGCCGCTCAGCCCGGGCAACCCCAGCGCCGCGAAACAGGCGACAGAGTAGAGCAGCATCAGCATGGGCATGCGCTTGCCGATACCCCCGAATACGTCGATGTCGCGTGTATGCGCCTTCTCATAAAGCACGCCCACCGAGAAGAACAGCATGGCGGTGATCGTGCCGTGCGTGAACATCTGGAGCGTCGCGCCGGTCAGCGCCGCCTGACGGAAATTGATGTTGGCTGTGCCTATCGCCGCCGCAGCCGCGACCCCCAGCAGCACGTAGCCCATGTGGCTCACGCTGGAGTACGCGATCATGCGCTTCATGTCTTTCTGCACCATCGAAGCGCCTGCGCCCCAGAGTACATTGATCGCCGCGAGCACGCCGAGCACTGGCGCGAACTCCATCGCGCCATGCGGCGCGAAGCCCAGGCAGATGCGAATCAGTCCGTAGGCGCCCATCTTCAGCAGCACGCCCGCCAGCAGCACGCTGACCGCCGTCGGCGCCTCGGTATGGGCGTCGGGTAGCCAGGTGTGCAGTGGCCACATCGGTATCTTCACCGCGAAGCCGACGAAGAGCAGCAGGAAGATCGCCAGCGCCAGCGAGACGCTGCCGCCGAAGAATGGCAGCGAGCCAGTGAGGCTGGGGGCCGTCTGTGTGAAGTGCTGGTATGAGGCGTCGCGCCCGCCCGTCTGGAAGTAGATCAGGAAGATGCCCGCCAGCGTGAAAGCCGAGCCGACCAGCGTATAGATCAGGAACTTCCACGCCGCATATTCACGCCGCGCGCCGCCCCAGATGCCGATCAGCAGGAACATCGGGATCAGCTCGATCTCCCAGAAGAAGATGAACAGAAAGAGGTCAAACGCCGCGAAGACGCCCATCACGCCGGTTTCGAGGATCAGCAGCAGCGCGAAGTACAGGCGCGGGCGCTTCCCAATCTTCCACGAGCCGATCACCGCCAGGAAGGAGAGCAGGCCGTTCAGAATCAGCATCGTCATGCTCAGACCATCGGCGCCGAGGGCGTAGTCTACCTTCAGGTGGAAGGCGCCGAGGACGACGTTGATCCAGGGGACATCAATGTACCACTGCGGCGCGATGACTGAGCCGAAGTTCGGCGAGCCAGTGGCTACCAGTCCGAAGTAGAGCCAGAGGCTCAGCAGAAACACCACTCCTGTGAAGACCGCCGCGATCCAGCGCGCCGCGCGGTCAGGCGCGAGCATGCAGATGACGCCAGCGATCAGCGGCAGGAAGACAATTGCAGTGAGCAGCATAGCGCTTTTCCTATCCTCCCCCGCCTAGTGGACAAACGCGCCGGTGGCGATGAAGACCGCCAGCGCGATAATCAACGCGCCGCCAAAGATGGCTGCGCCGTAGTTTTGCAAGACACCCGTCTCGGTGCGCCGGGTCGCGTCGCCGATGCGTTGCACCGAGGTGGCCGAGCCGTTCACGATGCCATCAATGATGTACGTGTCGAAGAGTTCGGCTCCGTGGGAGAGGCCCAGCGCGATGTACTGGATGACCCAGCCGTAGAACTCATCAACATAGAACTTGTTGATCATCACGGTGTAGGCCGCGCGCCCGACCGGGTTGCTGGTGAAGACGCGCGCCGGGACGACCTCCAGCCCATAGACGAGCCACGCCAGGCCGATGCCGAGCAGGGCCACCGCGACCCCTACATAGGTCAGCGGATCGAAGAGGGGATTATCGTAGGTCTGTATCCCCGCAGTCAGGAAGTTTGCAAAGCCGCTGTTAATGCTCCAGAAGCCAACGAGCGCCGACGGGAATGCCAGCAGGATCAGCGGAACCGTCATCGTCCAGGTTGATTCGTGTGGATGCGCCTCGCCACGATATTGCCGCTCGTTGCCCCAGAAGCCGCCGAACGCGCCGCCTCTGCCGCCGAATGTCATGAAGAACAGGCGGAACATGTAGAAGGCGGTCAGGAAGGCGGTGAAGAGCGTCAGCCCGTAGAACCAGAAGTTGCCGTTCGCCTGGCCATACGTGAAGGCCTCGCCGATGATGGCGTCTTTGCTGAAGAAGCCAGAGAACAGCGGGAACCCGGAGATCGAGAGCGTCGCCACCAGGAAGGTGACTGCGGTGATTGGCATATACTTCGCCAGGCCGCCCATCTTGCGCATGTCCTGATTGCCCGCGACGGCGTGGATCACGCTGCCGGAGCCAAGGAAGAGTAGCGCCTTGAAGAAGGCGTGGGTGAAGAGGTGGAAGATGCCTGTCGCGTCGGTCGGGGCGACCGCCAGGCCGACGAACATGTAGCCAAGCTGGCTGATCGTCGAGTAGGCCAGCACCTTCTTGATGTCGTTCTGCGCCAGCGCGATCACCGCCGCGAAGATCGCCGTGAATGAGCCGATCCAACCAACGACCTCCAGCGACTGCGGCCCCGCCACCTGTGAGTAGAGCGGGAAGAAGCGCGCGACCAGATAGACGCCCGCGGCCACCATCGTCGCCGCGTGGATCAGGGCGCTGACCGGCGTTGGGCCAGCCATCGCGTCCGGTAGCCAGACATGCAGCGGGAACTGCGCCGACTTGCCCACCGCGCCGCAGAAGATCAGAATCATCGCCACCGTGACGGTGAACTGGTCAATATGCTGGTAGGTCGCAGGCGTGTTCAGGGTGGTGAAGGTGAAGGTGCCCGTCGTCACGAAGAGCATCAGAATGCCGATGAGCATGGCGAAGTCGCCCACGCGCGTCGTGACGAACGCCTTGAGCGCAGCCGGTGGCGGGTAGGGTAGGTCAGAGCCAGCAGGTGGCGGCGCTGCGTCGAACCAGAAGCCGATCAGCAGATATGACGACAAGCCCACCAGCTCCCAGCCGATGAAGAGGACGAGGATGTTGGCGCCCAGCACCAGAATCAGCATCGAGACGGTGAAGAGGGCTAGCTCCATGAAGAAGCGCGAGAAGCCAAGGTCGCCCGCCATGTAGCCGATGGAGTAGAGATGCACCAGCATCGAGACGCCCGTGACGACGATCAGCATGATCGCCGTGAGCGTATCCACCCGGAAGTCAATCACGTAGTGGAGCGGCCCGAACGAGAACCAGTTCCACAGATGAACGGTGTAGCCGCTCTTCTGCAAGGCTGGTGAGCCGAGGAACTGGAAGAAGATCGCCAGCGCAAGCCCGAAGGCGCCGACCATCGCCACCACGGCGACGACGGCGCCTGCCAGGCCCCAGAACGTGGTGACGCCACCATGGCCATGTCCGCCGCCGTGGTCATCGTGCTCGTCGTGATCGGCGCCGGAACCATGCGTCTCGGCCTGCTCGTGGCCGGCTGTGGCGCCACCCACGTTGTGGCCGCCGCTCACGCCAGTCGGGCGCAGACCAGCGCGTCGTTGCGCCGCGATATCGAGCGGGCGCGTCACAAGGAAGATGATGACCATCGCCACCAGCGGCAGCAGCGGGATCACCGGGACGAACTCTACGGGACTCATGCATCGCTCCGTTACTCAGCGTCAGCGCCTGCGCGCCGGGGATGTTACCAGCGCATCAGGTTGATCTGGCCGACGTCAATCGTAGATCGGCGCCTGTAGATCGCGATGATCATCGCCAGCGCGACCGCAGCCTCCGCAGCGGCCACCGTGATGATGAAGATGGCGAATATCTGCCCCGTCAACCGCTCGCCGTGGCCTGCGCCCGCGAAGGACTGAAACGCCGAGGCATAGGCGACAAGCGTGATGTTGACCGCGTTGAGCATAATCTCGATGCTCATCAGAATCGCTACGGCGTTGCGCTTGCTCAGCGCGCCGAAGAGACCAATGCAAAAGACCAGCGCGCCGAGCACGAGGAATGAGTTCAGCGTTACCATGCGTGGATTCTCTCCTATCCTCTCCCGTTCCGCTACTCTTCGCGGCCAATCACAATCGCCCCGATGATCGCGACGAGTAGCACGACCGACGCGATCTCGAAGGGCAAGACGTAGCTGTAGTCGAAGGGGCTATAGAGCAGTTGGCCGATGCGGGCGACTGTGCCGCCACCATTGATCGCGTTGGCCAGATTGGCCGAGGCGTTCGGGCTGGCCAGCGCCATCTGGCTGCTGCCAACCGTGAAGATCAGCCCAGCGGCCAGCGCCACGGAGATGATGGCGGCAAGCCAGGCCTGGCCAGAGAATGGACTCGACGTGCGCGACATGGCGTTCTGGGTGAGCATGATGGCGAAGAGGACCAGAATCGTGACCGCGCCTGCGTAGATGAGGACCTGCACAATCGCGATGAATTCGGCGTTAAGCAGCACATAGACACCAGCGGCGGCCCCAAATACGACCGCGAGAAAGAGCGCCGCATGGACGATGTTGCGCAGCATGACCACCGCGAGCGATGAGCCAACCAGCACAATCGCAATCACGTAGAACGCCACAGTAGCGATATTGAGGGACATGTCGAAGTTTCCTCCACCTGTGGGAATCCGCTCCAGTGGCGTCTCTCTCGTCCCTGACACGCTCCGCCAGCATAGGCGCCAGCGTGCAGAGAACCCGGAATGAGCGCCATCTGTGATTGTATCACTGGCGTCAATTGCGGCGCACGCCCACAGGACACGTTCAGACGGACCAGATACGCGACGTGGCCGACAGCCACACCGAGGCGTGAGGCCAGACGCCAGCGGCGTTTCCCCTCTTCTCCTAACGGCTGGATGACGGGCGCCGCCACGTCGCCGCCCGCGATGTCCCACGCGATGTCCCACGCGCTGTCACAGGGGAACGCCGCTGTTCCTAGTCAGTTGGCGTCGCGCGGCGAGCGCGTGCTACACTGGGCGCAGCCCTGAACTCTTCCGGGCGGCGTCTGCGCAGCGAGGAGTCGGTGAGTATGCCAGCGGGGATGGTCGGACATCTGTGGCGTGCGCTGCAACACGCGCTGGGCAAGATTCTGGGCTGGGCCGGGGCTGCGTTCGTGGTGACAGCGCTGCTCGCCGAGGGAATCGCCTACCTGGCCGCTGGGCCGAGCGCGCTGACGACGACGACGACGCTGCTGGCCGCAGCGGCGCTGGCGTTGGCGGTGGGCTATGCGGTGGGCTTTATGGCGCTCATCGTCGAGACGGTTTCTCTGCTTGCGCGTGGGGCGCACGACCTTGAGCGCGCAGGCGCCGCCGGAGTGGAGAGGCTGGAGAGGATCGAACAGCCGCTGTGAGCGATCAACCCTCGTCTGATGCCCTGATTGGCATGTGGCTCGGCTCCTGCCGCATCGAGCGGCGCCTGGGCGTTGGCGGCATGAGCGCCGTCTATCTCGCACAGCAGGAACGCCCGCGTCGGCATGTCGCCGTCAAAGTGCTGCGGCCGCAGCTGCTCGCCGATGCGCGCCAGTGGCCGCTCTTTCTGGCGCGCTTCCGCCGCGAGGCTGACGCGACCGCCGCCCTCGACCATGCCAACATCGTGCCGATCTACGAGTTTGGCGAGCAGGATGATCTGGCGTACCTCGTCATGCCCTACCTGCCCGATGGTTCGCTGGCTGAGTTGCTGGCGCGCCAGGGGCCGCTGCCCATCCCGCAGGCGCTCGCCTATGTGGACCAGATCGCCAACGCGCTTGACTACGCGCATCAGCACGGCATCGTGCATCGCGATGTGAAGCCCTCGAACCTGCTGCTGCATCCCGATGGGCGACTGCTGCTGGCCGACTTTGGCATCGCGCGGCCCCTCGATCAGCGCGATCTGCCCGACATCGCGCTGGCCAGCGACACAGACGACGATGGCGGGCTGACAGTCGGCGGCGCGACACTCGGCACACCTGATTACATGGCGCCTGAGCAGATTCGCGGCGAGCGGGTTGGCCCAGCAGCCGACATCTATGCGCTGGGTGTCGTCACCTTTGCCGCGCTCGCCGGGCGCGCGCCCTTCGGTGGCGGGCCGACTGCGCAGGTGCTTGGCCGCCAGCTCAACGATCCGCCGCCGCCGCTGCGTTCTGTCCGCCCCGATGCGCCTGCGCGACTGGAAGAGGTCATCTTCTGGGCGCTGGCGAAAGACGCCAATGATCGCCCCGCCAGCGCGGGCGCCTTCGCCCAGGCATTGCACGATGGCTCGCGTGGGGCGGCGAGCGCTCTGTGGAAGCGTGCGGCTGGCCCCGGCGCTTCGCTCGCCAGCTATCGTGGCGCGGCAGACGCGCTGGCTACGCAGCCTGCGGCGTATGGCGGGTTGGCGCCAGCCGGAGATGCGACGCTCTGGGACCCCAGCTATCACGGGCCACAGTCGCGGCGAGCGTTTGGCGATGCATGGGCGGCGCGTAGCGTAGCGGGTGGCGCAGCGGCGGCATGGTCTGGCGCGCGGGCTGGGGCAGGCAAGGCGCGTCGGCCAGGCGTCTCGGCGGCGTTGCTGGCGACGGTGGGAGTGGCGCTGGTCGTGCTGATCATCATGGGCGTGGTTGTGGCGAGCGCATTGGGAGGCAGCCTGAGCGAGGCGCTTGGCGCCGGTAGCCCTGGGCGCCAGGCGGGCGGGACAGTCGTCGCCGCGCCCAGCCCGACCGCGACGATGACTGCCACGCCGTCGCCCAGTCCGACGATGACGCCGCCAGCGGACTGGCTGACGGTCACGCCCGACTCGCTAGACCTCGCCTGCAAGAAGTCCACCAAGACGCAGTATGTGCATCTCTCGAACCAGGGACCAGAGTCGGTGCAGTGGAGCGCGCAGCTTTCTGATGGTTCCTCCGGGGTCAAGCTCAGCGCGTCGCATGGCACGCTGGCGGCGGGCAAATCCGTCAGCATCGGCGTAACAAATACCTCGCTCTTTGAAGACCATCAAGGCGAGATAGACTTTGCGCCGCAAGATGACGGCGAAGGCGCGGCCGCGCCCGTCGTCTACTCCACGCAGGCCTGCTACATGCCGTAGGCGTCCGCTCACGCATCGGCGGTGGGCGTGGCGAAGAGCGCGCGCTCGCCATACTTCGCGGCGATACGTAGCAGGTGGCGCTCGCCGTAGTCTGAGGGAAGATAGAGCAGCGCATCATCGGGCAGGCGCGGGCCGTGCGCATGCTCGATCTCCACCCCTTCCATCGCCCGCAACTCGTCTAGTGGCGCCCCGCTCACGAGCGGGCGCAGCGCCGCCAGCGGCAGCCAGAGGATCGCGGCGATAGTCTGCGGGTCGAGCGTGTCGGCGCCATCGGTCAGAGTCGCGCGATAGACCTCAATCGCGACCAGATGCGGCGGATGGCCCTTCTCCTGGTCCAGCGGCAGCATCCGCTCGAAGCGCAGGAATGGCGCAGTGGCTGGCGACGCCGCAGGGGAGCGGTCGACCGCATGCCGTGGTGAGGGGCCATAGGTCCAACGGGTCGGCAGCGGCGATGCGGCGCGCCCATAGACACGCTGGGCGAGCGCCAGCGCCTCGGCCTGGGGCTCCGCATCGGCAGCATGTGGGGCGCTGGGAAACTCCAGCCGCGCCATCTGGCGTCCATAGAGGTCGTGCCAGCGCGTCTGCGGAGCCAGCGCCAACGCAACGTGCTGGCCGCGCACTGCCAGCAGCGCGACCGTTGCTAGTTCGGTGGTCGCCATTCTCCACCTCTTCGCACTACGAGATTTCGTCGAGATGCGCCGCACGGATAGGCACTCGGGACGCTCTCTCAGTGAGCAGGACAGCTCCCCTGGCCCTTCGCCCTGTGGGAGATGGAACGGGGGTGAGGGTGTGCGCTACCGAGTTATCCTACGATGCGCTATGAGTTGAGCGCCAACGTGATGGCGTTGATGATGTTCTGGGCGAGCAGCGTGAGCGTCAGCCCAGTCGCGAGCGCCAGACCAAACCAGAGGTAGGCCCACGCAAGCTGGCGCGCCGCCGCCCGTCGCGCAGGCGTGAAGTGGCTGAGGGCCAACCCGGAGAGGCCGATCAGCGCGGTGGGTAGTGAGATGAGCGCGAGCAGCGCCCCTGGCCAGCCATTCTGCTGTGCAGCGACGCCCAGCGCGAGGATGTAGCTAGCCAGCAGCGCGACCGCGATGAGCAGGGTCGCCGTACGGGGGCCAAGCAGTGTGGCCAGCGAGCGCTGCGTATGGGAGCGCTCAGCGCCCGTCGCTTCCATCGCGCCGACCTCGCGCAGCCGCCGCCCCTCGATCACCGCAAACGCCATCGCGCCGAGCGCCGCCGCCACCAGCCAATCCTGCAGGTTCATGCGCTGACCCTGCGCCACGATGGCCAGGCTGACCAGCCCTGGCCCCAGGGCCAGCGGCGTGAGCGCCTCATCGAGCGGCGCGATGCGTTGGCGCACGACATCCACAGCATAGAGCGCGAGGACGACAATTGCCAGCGCTGCCACCAGCGCCGCCGCGATGGTTCCCGTCAGGACGATGGGCAGCGCGCAGAGAGCCGCCAGCGCCAGCAGCGCCAGCCCCAGGCGCAGCGCGAGGCTACGCAGGGCTGCTGTGTCGGCGCCCGCCTGTGGCGCCTGCGAGTCTGCGCGCGTCGGCGCCGCAGGGCGCAGTGGACTCCACTCATCATCTGCGTCACGCTCCGCTGTCATTCGGCGCCGTGCGGACGTGAGTGCGCCGACGCCCGCCAGCGCGAGCAGGCTGGCCAGCAGCGTCAGCGCCGCGAGCATCCAGTGGATGGCGACGCCCTGGACAGCGAGCAGCGCGACGGCGCAGAGCACAGGCGGCGCCGCCAACGCCATCAATGCCGGGCGAATCAGCGCGGCGGAGCCGTTGCGCAGGCCGAGTTGGCTGGCGGTCGCCCAGGCCTTCGCCAGCGCTGCTGAGGCGATAGCAGCGCGCCCCTGCCGCTCATGAGGCGCCTCTGCCGTAGCGACGCCCGGCGCCGCTGACCGCGCTCCTGGCTGTACGCTCTGATTCATCTCTTGCGCTCCTCGTTACTGCTCGCTGCACATGCGAGTCTGTCCTTTAGCCCCCATGTCGGCCATCTGAGCCAGTGGGCGATGCGCGGCAAACCCACTACTACAACGGGCTAGCGACTTCGCGCGCAACGCAGATGGGAGCAGGGCTGTGATTTTGAGAGCGAATGTCGCGCGGGAGCGTGGAGGGTAGCAGCGGGGTGGCGCCCAAGCGCGGTGTTGCGGGGCGCGTCACGCGAGTGGGAATCAGCGAGAATGAGCGCGGATCGGCATGCGCAGGGCGTGCGCTTACCGATCCGTCAGACGATTCCAATGGCGTAGGTCTTCTTCCACCTGGGCCAGCGCCTCGGTGAAGCGCGCCTGCGTGACGCCAAGTGTGAAGTCGCCGCGCGTCTTCTCCAGGATGCCACGGGTGGCGTCGGTCGTGCGGCGCAGATTCCCGGTGATGGCGTCGGGGAAATCGAGTGTGATGAGCAGGCTGTAAATCTCATCCATGTCGCGCAGGATGTCTTCGCAGCCGTCGAGCTTGCCCTGACGCATGCGGTCGAGCAGGTAGCGGCGCAGTTCGCCGGTAGCCTCGCCCAGCCCGTTCAGGTAGGGCGCCCATTCGATGCCGAGGTCGTGTGGCAGGGGCAGCGCGCGCCGCTGAATCAGCGAGGCGGTCAGCGCGGCCTCGGCGTATTCCTTCTGCGCATCGGCGACGAAGCCAGCGTAGAAGATATCCAGGTGGTCGCGCAGATCGAGCGCCAT
>JAICSR010000035.1 GCA_025936795.1 Ktedonobacterales bacterium
CCCTGTGGGCGTGGGGTGAGTGGAACAGCCTAAAAGCCCCTCGCCCGCCACGGGGGGGCGGGGTTGGGGCGGGGGCGCTCGGCTAGAGAATCTCTGGCGGGCGCTGCTGCGGTGGCAGTTGGCCGTAGACCTCGTCGCGGTTCAGGATGCGGTCGTTGCCATAGCCGCGCTGCTGGTCGGGGTAGAGCAGTCGCCGACGGTTGCGAGAGCGGCGCCCCCAGCCAAACCCCATCGGGAGCACCCAGAACAGCCACCAAAGCTCACCACGAGACACGATCAGCGCCACGATGAAGATGGCCGCGAAGATGATCATCGGCGCAAACTGCTCAACACTTCTATACGGCGTGGGCGCCATCGGGCCATACTGCATCGGCGCTGGCGAGGCTCTGTAGGCATAGGGCTGGGGGTCGAGACGCGGCGGCTGGATGCCCGCGAGGAAGCTCTCGGCCGCCGCTGGGTCGCCCACTGGGTCGCTGCCGCGCACGCGCTGTAATAGCGCATGCAGTTGGGCGCGTGTTCCCGCCTGATCGAAGCTCCCGGCAGGACGCAGCGCGCTCAACTGCTCCATGAAGCGGTCAGTCAGCGCGTCGTCCATCTCTGGGCCTAGCTCACGACTGGCCTGGAGCGTCGCCAGAAGCTCTTTCCTCGCCTCTTCGGGATCAGTTCGCTGCGTTGTGCGTGTCATAGCGATTCGCTCTCCTCTGGCGGTCTCGTCGTATCGCCGTTGGCCGTGTGGGGCGTCAGTCTTGGCTCGACGCGCCTCGTACCCTCATCTATAGTGTAGCGTCTCCCGCCCGTGATGTCAGCAGGAAAGCAGAACGTGCGCCATCAAGATCGCGTGGTTCGGGCGCGCTTGGTCCACGCCAAAATTACGTATGACCCACCATGCAGGTGACACGCCTCAGAAAACTGGCGCCGACCTATTGCCGTCATCATGGCTGGCTGCTAGACTGACAGAGCGCGAATCATCGCGAATCAACGTCATCATCTGGAATGGCAGAGCGTCGAGCGGACGGGAGCGGCTATGAGCGCAGAGAGTCACACGAGCGCGGCTGGGCAGCATAGCCCGGCTGGTGGCGGCCAGAGTGGGCTGCGCGGGCTGGCGCGTGGCGTCGTCATCGGCCTGACCGTGGCGCTGTGCCTGATCATTATTCTGGCGGGCGTCGGCGTGTTCTATGTGCAGCAGACGTTGCCACAGACCAGCGGCTCGCTCAGCGTCGGTGGGCTGCAAGCGCGTGTCTCGGTGGCGCGCGATACCTACGGCGTGCCGCACATCACCGCGCAGAATCAGCACGACCTGTTCTTCACGCAGGGCTATGTCACTGCGCAAGACCGTCTGTTTCAGATGCAATTCAATCGCAGCGTGGCGCAGGGCAAGCTCGCCGCGCTCTTTGGCGCTGGCGACAACAACAGCCTGGTAGACGCCGACGCCTTCTTGCGCACGCTGGATTTCTACCACTCGGCCCAGGCCGAACTGGACGCGCTCGATCCCTCAGTGCGCACAGAGTTGCAGGCCTACTGCGATGGCGTCAATGCGTTTGTCGCCACGCATCCCCATTCGCTGCCGCTCGAATTCACCGTCCTCGGAGTGAAGTGGCAACCCTGGACCCCGCTGGATAGCCTGGCCTATGGGCGTGTCGTCGCCTTCTCGCTCGACAACTCCTGGTATGTCAAGTACACGCGAGCGCTGATCATCGCCAAGGCCGGACCGGGAGTCGAAAGCGCGCTCTTCCCCAGCTATCCCGCGACGAATCCGACGCTCTTCGCCGATACGCCCAACACGGCGGCGCCGATTAGCGGCTCCGACACAGGGATTGGTCAGGCCAGCGCGCCTGTCGCCGTTGCGCCCGGACAGCAGGCGCTCTTCGACACGTTGCCCGTCTCGCTCTTCGAGGGCGCGAACGTCGTGCATGCGTTGCTCGGCCCGCTGCACGACTCGATTGGCAGCAACGATTGGGTGGTCGATGGCTCGCGCACGGCGTCGCATCTGCCGCTGCTGGCGAATGATCCGCACCTGGGCATTGCGATGCCCTCCATCTGGTATGAGATTGCGCTGAACGGCGGCGGCCTCGACGCGATTGGCTTCTCGTTCCCCGGCGATCCGGGCATCGTCATTGGTCACAATCAGCGCATCGCCTGGGGCGTGACCAACGTGGGCGCCGACAATAGCGACCTCTACTATGAAAAGCTCGACCCAAAGAACCATCCCGGCCAGTACTTCTACGAGGGCTACTGGCTGCCGATCCAGACGCACAAAGCGACGATTGACGTGCGTGGCGGCAAGCCAGTCACCATCACCATCAGCAGCACCCAGCATGGCCCGCTGATCAACGGTATCGTCGGCGATGTGAAGGGGCTGCCGCCGCTCGCGCTGAAGTGGACGGCGCTGCAGCCGGGCTATTCATTCCAGGGCTTCTTCCAGCTCGATTTCGCGCTCAACTGGAACCAGTTCCTCGCAGCGGTCAGCAATATCTCAATCAGCCAGAACTTTGTCTATGCCGATGTGGACGGCAACATCGGCTATCGCATGTCAGGGCTGCTGCCGCTGCGTCCGGAGGCGAATCGGCTGGGGCCGGTGGATGGTAGCTCCTCCACGTATGAGTGGCAGGGCTACGTGCCGCAGAGCGCGATGCCCACGCTCTTCAATCCGCCGACGCACATCATCGCCACTGCCAACCAGCAGATCGTCTCAGATAGCTACCCGGAGTACGTCACCAACGTCTGGGACCAGGGCTATCGCGCGCGGCGCATCGTGGACCTGCTCTCAGCCAAGACCGATCTGACCCCGCAGGACTACGAGGCGATTCAGGCGGATGTCTATAACGAGGCCGCCGCCACGCTGACTCCGCGCCTGATCGCCGCCGGGCAGGCCGCAGGTGGCGACGCCGCCAGAGCCGCCGCGCTCTTGCGAGGCTGGGATGACACGATGACGCGCGACAGCGTGGCCGCCAGCGTATTTGAGGTGGCGATGGGTAATCTGGCGCGTGCGACCATCGAGCCGGTGCTGGGCAAGAAGCTCTACGGCGTCTACCAGAGCAATACCAGCGCAGGCGAAATCTACTCCGTGCTGATCAATCTGACCAGTCAGCCGACCGCGCCGTTCTTCGGCGTGCGCAACACGACGGACTCGAGCGCGAGCCGCGATCAGACGATTGCGAAGGCGCTCAGCGACGCCTATGGGCAGCTGCAGCGCCAGTTTGGGCCAGATACCTCGACCTGGCGCTGGGGTTCGATGCACTCGGCCACTTTCGCGCACCCGCTCGCCTCGGTGACGCCGCTCAACCTGATCTTCGGCGTCGCGCCCGTGCAGCGCCCAGGTGACAGCATCACCGTCAACGTCGGTGGCGATGGCGACTTCACCGCCGACCCGCCCAATTATGCCCAGCATACGGTATCGTCTATGCGAGAGATCATTGACCTCTCGAACCTGGATCACTCGCTCTGGGTGACGACGACGGGTGAGTCGGGCCAGCCCTTCTCGCCGCACTACCAGGACCTGGTGCATCTATGGGATACCAACACCTATCAGTCGATGGACTTCTCGCCGCCAGCCGTGGCGAAACAGACCGTCTCACTGCTGACGTTGACGCCGAAGTAAGCGCAGCCCCCTCCCCCAGCCCCTCCCCCGCTAAAGCGGGAGAGGGGAGAGCGGAAAGCCCCGCTCCCGCCGCAGCGGGGGAGGGGTTGGGGAGGGGGGAGCGATGTTGAGTGAGCGCTGGCTACGTGGGCAGCCAGCGCAGGCGCGTGCGGCGCTACGCCGTCGCCATGCCGACGAGGCGACGCTGGCCGCCTTCGAGGCATGGCTCGCGCTCGACACCGAGCGGCGCGCCGTAGCGACCCAGTTCGATACACTGGCCGCAGAGCTGAAGCAGCTTGGCGTGGCGCACGATAAGCGCCAGCGCGACCTGCGCGCTGAGTCGCAGGCGCTGCGGCGGACGCTCGATGACCTGACCGAGCGCATGCGCACGCTCGCGCTCACGCTGCCCAATGCGCCCGATGCGCGCGCGCCCGACGGGGCAGACGCCTCGGCGAATCGCCTCGTGCGGTCGTGGGGCGCGCCGCCTAGCTTCGACTTTGCGCCGCAGCCGCATCACGTTCTCGGCGCGCGGCTGGGCATCCTCGATCTGCCCAGAGCCACGAAGCTGGCCGGGCCGCGCTTCCCGCTGCTGCTGGGCGAGGGCGCGCGGCTGGCGCGTGCGCTGGCGGCCTTTATGCTCGACGCGCACCGCGCTGAGGGCTACGTGGAGGTGGCGCCGCCCGATCTGCTGCTGGCGACGACGCTGACCGGCTCCGGCCATCTGCCGCGCCACGCTGGCGACCTCTTCGCGCTGCCCGGCGATGGCCTCTATCTCAGCCCCACTGCGGAGGCGCAGCTCGTGGCGCTGCGCGCAGGCGAGACGCTCGACGCGGACACCCTGCCGCTGGCCTACACCGCCTACACGCAGGCATATCGGCGCGAGGCTGGCTCGGCTGGCGCGCATACTCACGGCCTGCTACGTCAGCGTCAATTTGGCAAGGTAGAGCTGGTGCGGGTGGTCACGCCTGCGATGGCGGATGACGCGCTGGCGTCGCTGGTCGCCTCGGCGGAGGCGCTGTTGCAGCAGCTGGGCCTGCCCTATCGCGTGGTGGAACTCTGCGCAGGTGAGCTACCGTTCAGCGCGCAGCGCACATTTGATCTGGAGGTCTGGCTGGCGGGCGAGAAGCGCTACATCGAGATCAGCTCGGTCAGCGATTGCGGCGCGTTTCAGGCGCGGCGGCTTGGGCTGCGCTATCGTCCGCGTCCTGGCGCGCAGGCGATCTATCCGCACACACTGAATGGCTCGGCGCTGCCAATCGGGCGCACGCTGGCGGCGCTGTTGGAGCATGGGCAGCGCGCCGATGGCTCGGTGACGCTGCCCACCGTGCTCGCGGCCTATGGCGCGCCCACCACGCTCGCGCCCGCAAACCTCTGACACGCCACCGCCATCGTGCAGGCGCGCTGGACAGCGGATTGCCGCAGCCCCGTCAGATCGGTGGGCAAAATCCGTTTGGTTCCCGCGCGACTGTATCCCCTAACAGGCATTCCAGTTTGTTCACCATACGTGGCTGTGCTAGGATAGGCGGCATATTCCACTCGGTACGCACGATACCCACGCGCCAGGCTGGCTGTGGTTTGGCGGCGGCACGAGTCTGGGCGCGTGGATCACTCAAGCTCATCTGGTAATCGAAAGGAGGCTGCTCGTGAAAAGTCTGTTGGACGAGTTCAAGGCGTTCCTGCTGCGTGGCAACGTCGTAGACCTGGCGGTCGCGGTCGTCATCGGCGCGGCGTTTGGCTCCGTTGTCTCAGCGCTGGTCAAAGACCTCATCACACCACTGATTGCGGCCATTGGCAAAGCGCCGGACTTCTCAATGATCTCCTTCACGGTCAACAATAGCCACTTTTTGATCGGCGACTTCATCAATGTCGTCGTCAGCTTCGTCATCCTGGCGGCGGTCGTCTTCTTCTTCGTCGTCAAGCCAATCAACTTCCTGATGGCGCACAAGAAGCAGGAGATGCCCGCCGAACCGACGACGCGCGCCTGCCCCTACTGCATCAGCGAGATTCCGCTGGCGGCGACCCGCTGCATGTATTGCACGCAGGAGGTTCCAGTGGCGGTCACGGCAAACGTCACCGCGGGCTGAGTTCTTGGGCGCGAACCCTCACCCCAACCCCTCTCCCGCCAGGAGAGGGGCTTTTCGCTTCCGTTTCCCCTCGCCCTTTGGGAGAGGGGCCAGGGGTGAGGGTTTGCCCCATCTAGCGTGCGCCGCCTGAGCCGATGCGCTCGCCGCGCGCGATCATCTGGCGCACCCGCTCGCGATAGTCCTGGGGGATTGGCGGGTGGGCGCGCTTGGCGTCGCCGAAGGTTCGTGTGCGATAGCGCAGGGCGCGGCGGGCGAGTAGTTCGAAATAGCGTCCGTCACCGCTGATGCGGTAGCCGCCACCGCTATCGCGCAGGCGCCGCTGCTCCTGAATAAAGGGTTGGAGCGCGTCCCACGTCCACAGGATGCGCCGCGAATCGAGCGGAACGATGTACTTCGCTGGAATCATGCCCGATTCGACCAGGAAGGCCAGCTTCTCGTAGACGCGCGTTGTCCAGGTAGCCAGTTCCAGTTCTTCAGGTGTGTAGTCTTCGATGCGCTCAGGCAGGCCGAGCGCAGCGTCAGCGTCTTGAGCGGCCGCGCGGCTGCCCACCTCATCATACATGCGCAGGATGGCGTCGAGGGAGCGCGACCGCTGCGCCTTGCGCGCCTGCCGCCACACGACCACGCCAGCCAGCGCCAGCAGCACGGTCTGCAGCGCGGCGACCACGATCTCGATCAGCGCAATCTGGGTGGAATCGAGCGAGAGCATGCCGCCTCCTCATAACCGCAACACTATCTTGAAGAACCTGACAGACAGGGTATGCGCTTGCCTCATTGCCGCCTGCAAGACCTGTGGAATCACGCAGAATCACACGCCCAGCGCGCGTAGCGCCGCCGCCTGGCGCTGAGTCGCACGCACGGCGACCGCCCATAGGGGAATCAGCCCGATGGCGACCAGCAGCAGCGCCAGAAAGACCACCAGCACGCCAGTGTCGCCGCGCCAGTCACCCGTGGGCAGCCCCACGGCGGGCGCATTGCTGACGACCTGCTGCGCGCCTGCGACCGCCAGCGCCGCGCAGCCCAGCGCTAGCGCCAGCCAGAGCGACGCCCAGACGCAGAGCGTGCGCGTGATGTCGCGCCGCCAGACGGCCAGCAGGATGACCAGCGCGCCGACGAGCAGCAGCCCGGTGAGGGCAACGAGCGCCGCGCTTGGGTCGAAGACCGTGCGCATCGCGCCCAGGCCGATCTGCAGCGCACTGGCCACCGGCAGCCCCTGGCACGAGCCAACCAGCAGCGGAGCTTTCGTGCAGTTGACCGTGGCCCACGGCAGCAGGAAGAATCCCCAGGCCCAGAGCAGCAGCCCGCCAGTGATGGCGCCGGAGCCAGGGAGCGAGCGCGCAGGCCGCGCCGCGCCGGGCTGGACGATCTCGCCTTGCACAGTCGGGGCGACCGGCGTCCGCGCGTGTTGGTAGGTCACGGCGGCTCGAATGGCCAGCGCCGCCGCCGCTAGCCCCAGCAGCGCCGCCAGCGGAGCCAGCCACAGCCCGAACGCGGGCGTGACGCTGTAGATCGCGACGCGGGTTCCATAGGGATAGAGCGTCGTGAGGTAGGGGCCAGCGCCCTGGCGCAGCTGATCGGGCAATGCGCCGAGGATGAGGCTGCTGGTCTCGACGAAGATGCTGGCGATGGCGACCAGCCAGCAGGTGTAGAGCGCGATGGCGAGCCAGCGCAGCCAGCGCAACGAGCTTTGCCACAGCAGCGGACTGAGCAGCAGCCCGACGACGGTGAGCACGCTCCACAGGCCAAAGAAACCATCGCCAAAGAGCGCGTGCAGTGGCGGCGCGCCAAGCTCGGCGGCGGTGAGGCTGAAGCGATTGAGCGGGCCGGTTGGGCCATTGCGCAGGTCGCCAGACGTGACCGCAGTGGCCAGCGGCGACCAGCTTGCATAGAAGAAGAGCAGCGCACAGGCCGTCGCGGCCAGTCGGGCATAGAGCGCATAGCGACGTGAGCGCCGCGCGCCAAGGCCACGCTCGCCGATGGGCCAGACGGGTCGCAGGTCGCCCTGGGCGCCGGGCGGCTCAGGCGCCACACCAGCGGTTGCGCCAGTGGCTGCGCCAGCGGTTGCGCCAGCGGTTGCGCCAGCGGTTGCGCTGGGCGCCGTCGGGTGATCTGTGACGCTACCCATGACGCTCGGCGTCTCGCTCCCATTGAGCGCAGGTGTGTTCTGTTCCTCCATCGCATCGCTCCTTCCACCGTAGAACTCGCTCCCCATCCGACGACGGGCGCGCCTCATCTGGCGCCTGCCAGCGCACGGGCGGGCGACGCTAGTGTACACGAGGTTGTCGCGCTTTGCTAGCCTGCGCTTGCGCTTGTGTGGCTCCCATGCCAGTAGACAATCGCCCGCTGGTTCGATAGTATGAAGGGAGACCATCACAGCGGACGCTGGGAGCGAGCATCGGCATGACCTGCGCGACCTGCTCTGACCAGACGAACGAGTCACGGCGCTTCGGAGGCGCGAGCGCTGCGCCACGCAGCGGAGAGGATAGAGGGCGATGCCTGTCGTCACCAGTGTCATTAATCTGAAGGGCGGCGTGGGGAAAACAACCCTGACACTCGCTCTGGCGCATTACCTGGCGGGTGAGCACAGCAAGCGAGTGCTTGTGATTGACCTCGATCCCCAGACGAACGCCACCATCGCCATGGTGAACGAGCGCCGCTGGCGCGAGCGCGACCAATCGGGTCAGACGCTCTATCAGCTCTTCCGCGATCAGCTCGAAGGCACACGTAACTTCAATGCGCGTGATGCGGTCATCACGCGCGTCTCGAACATCGGCGGTGGCATGCCTGGCCTCGATCTCTTGCCCGCCAGCATCCGCCTGCATCGCATCCAGGACAAGATTACCAAGGTCGCCGACCTCGACACCTACCGTGATGGCATGGTCTACACCCTGCGCGAGGCGCTGCGCGACACGCTGCCAGCGTATGACCATGTGCTGATAGACTGCCCGCCAAACCTGGGCGTCATCACCCTCAACGGCATCGCCATCAGCAAGTATTTCCTGATTCCCGTCGTACCTGACATTCTCTCGACACTCGGCGTGCCGCTCGTGCTCGACCGCATGGCCGACTTCGCGCTGCGGGCGCAGCATGAAATCTTCGGGCTGGGCATCGTCGTCTCGCGCTATCGTCCCAACAGCCGCCTGCACCGGCAGACGGTGATGAGCATGCGCCGCGATGCGATCCCTGGCATCCATCCGCCGATCTTCAACTCGATCATCAACGAAGATATCGAGGTCGCAGAGGCGGCGGACATGGAAGAGCCAGTCACGAGTCTGCGCCAAAAGTTTGGCGGAAGTAACCCACACAAGCAGTTCAGCGCTCTTACTGATGAGTATCTGCGCTATGTCGGCGGCTGAGCGCTCTCCCGCGCCAAACGCTGCCATGAGGTAGCGCCTGACTGGCTTTGCGCGCTCCAGGATGGATGCGCGGCCAGTTGATCGCGCGGGGAACGAGCGTCGCAGGCGAATCTGCAACGCAGGTTGTGAAGGAGGCTGGGATGGGTGACTCGCAAGCCATCGTTGACGGCGAATCGCCGCTCGATAGCTGGCCAACCAGCGCAGCGCGACAGCCAGGCGACGCGCCGAGCGCCACTGGCGCGGCTGGCGCTGATCGTCCCGCCGCAGGTCGCCCGCAGAGCCGGAATCCAGATCGCACGCGGACGGACCTCTCTGCGCGCAACGCCTTCGACGCGGGCGATGACCCGACGGCGCGGCGTGAGGCGCCAGCGGCTTCTCCGCCGCCCATCTGGCCAGGGCCAGCCGTGCAGTCGCCCATGCAGCAGCCCGCTCAGTCGCCGATGCAGCCACTCGCGCCGCCCGCGCAGTTGACCCACGCGCCGTGGACAGTCGCCTCATCCTGGGGCGCCAGCTCCCTCAACACGCCGAATGCGCTGGCCGGGCTGAGCTACCTGTTCTGGTGGGTCTCTGGCCTCTTCGTCTACTTCAACGAGCGCCACAACCGCTTCGTGCGCTTCCATGCGGTACAATCCATCCTGTTGACCGGCGCGCTGACGGTGGTGAGTGTCGCGCTCTACGTCCTCTGGGAGCTGAGCGGCGACCTCTCAGCGGCGACGCGCCAGCCCGCCTTCGCGCATGTCGGCCAGGGCGCCGCCTTGCTGGGATTCCTCGGCGTGATTGGCCTCTGGCTGGGGCCGATGTTCGCCGCGTGGAGCGGGCATCATCTGCGATTACCGATTGTAGGAGCGTATGCCGAGCGATATGCCGCTCCCCCGCGAGAACCCTACCCTCCATCGCCCTTCGAGGACTGAAGCGCCCGTGTCGCCAGCGCCGGAGCAATCGTTCACGGCGCTGACGCCGCACGATCCACGTACCCGCGCGGCGCTCGCCTACCTGTTCCCGTTGCTTCCTGGCCTCTACCTGCTCTGGCGTGAGCGTGGCAATCGCTTTGTTCGGCTGCACGCGGCGCAGGCGGTCGTCTTCTTCAGCGCAGTCGCGCTCGCGCAGACCATCCTCTTCATCGCGCTGGTCGCACTGGGAAACTGGGCGCCTGGCGGCTGGTGGCTGACGGCGCTGGGACTATTCTTCTGGGCGGCCTATATCGCTCTGGGACTGGGCAGCCTGATGCTCTGGCTGCGCCTGCTCAACGATTGCATCCGTGGGCGGCTGCGGCGACGACCATTGCTCGCGCCCCTCACGACCCGTCTGGAGGTCGCGACGCTCCAGTTTGCGCTGTCGGCTTCCGCCGCCTATCACGCGCGACAGAATGGCGCGAGGTAGCCCATGCGCGGGCATACGCCACCCTACGCGGGGCAGCGAATTCAGCGAAGTGAGAGGCGCCATGCCGAGCATCACCGCAGTGCGACCCGACCAGCGGCGACCCGACCGCTATCATATCGAACTCGATAGCGGCGACGAGCTGCTGCTCGATGAGGCGCTCGTGGCGTCTGAGCGGCTCGGCCCCGGCGACATGCTCAGCGAGGCCGATATCGAGCGCCTGCGCGTCGCGGCGGCTGAGCGCGAAGTGTTCGACCGCGCCGCGCGGTTTCTGGCGGTGCGCCCACGCAGCCGCGCCGAGACTCGCCGCCGCTTGCTGCGTCCGTCGCCACACCGCGCGGCGCCGTCAGCGGAGGCCGTGGAGCATGCGCTCGACCGCCTCGAACAGCTGGGCTATCTGGATGACGCCGCCTTCGCCGCCTACTGGGCCGAGCAGCGCGAGCGCTTCAGCCCGCGCTCAGCCCGCGCGATCCAGCAGGAGCTACGCCAGCACGGCATTGACCGCGAGACCGCCGCCGCCAGCGCCGATCCGGGGGCCGATGAGCAGCGCGCCATCGCCGCAGGGCATGCGCGGCTGAGCAGCCTCGCCCAGGCCGACTATCAGACATTCTACACGCGCATGGGCGGCTTTCTGCAGCGGCGCGGCTTTGGCTATGGTGTGGCGCGCGCGGCCATTCGCCAGCTCTGGGCCGAGGCGCATGGCGAGGCGCCAGACGCCGACGATTTCGACGAAGGTGGAGACGAGTGAGGAGCGCTGGCTGCCCCCTCCCCAACCCCTCCCCCGCTGCGGCAGGAGAGGGGCTTTCGGATCTCCCCTCGCCTTTTGGGAGAGCGGTAGCGCCCGCCAACCGCCGCTCAGGCGTGGGTGGGTGGCTCGCGCAGGCCGTCGAGTTGATAGACTGGCAGCGGCTGCGCGCGTCCCTTGACGGTGATCGGCTCGAGCTGCGCCACGAGGATCGCGGTTCCAGCGGCGGCGCAGGTGTCGGCGCTCAGCAGGATGTGGTTCGCGGTAGCGTTGGCCTGCAAGCGCTGGGCGATGTTGACGGTATCGCCGATGGCCGTGTAGTTTTGCAGGCGATCTGACGCGCCGATGTTGCCTACCAGCGCCAGCCCGGTGTGCACGCCGATGCCGTACTGCGCCGGAGCCTCGCCGATCTTCGTCTGCTCGTTGGCGCGCTCCAGCGCTTGCCGCATCGCCCAGGCCGCGCGCACCGCCCGCGCCGCATGGTCGGCCTGGGGCAGCGGCGCATTGAAGATCGCCATCAGCGCGTCGCCGATGAACATGGTGAGCGTGCCTTCTTCCTCCCAGATCGCGGCGGTCAGGATGTCGAGGTAGTGGTTGAGCGTGCGCACCACCGCATCGGGCGAGAGCTGCGCGGCCAACGCCGTGAAGTTGCGGATGTCGGCGAAGATGACGCTGATCTGGCGCGTCTCGCCGCCCAGCCGCACGGCGGCAGGATCGGCGAGCAGCTGGCGGACCACGGCGGGATGCACATAGCGCCCGAAGAGCTGCTGTATCTCGCGCGCCTGGCGCTGGCTGCGGCGTAGCTCGGTCAGGTCCTCCAGCGTCAGCGCCACGCCCAGCGGATCGCCAGCGCCATCGGTCTCGCGCAGCGGTGAGATATTCATGCGCAGCGCGACATCGCCGCGCGTGGGTAGCTCCTGGCGCAGTTCATAGCCCAGCGTCTCGGCGCGCTCACTGATGGCGCGCCGCATCGCGTCGCGCACGACCTCGTCGGCGACCTCCGCCAGCGCCTCATCCACCTGGCCACCGAGCGCCGCCTCGCTGCTGCGATTGAGGATGCGCGCCGCCGCCTGATTCATGGTGGTGACACGCCCAGCGACATCGGCAGTGACAACGCCGCTGGCGATGGAGGCGAACACGTTGTCCATATACGACTTGATGGCGTTTAGCTCGCGGATGTTGCGGCGCAGATCGGTGACGAGGCGCGCATTTTCGATGGCGATGGCCGCCTGGTTGCAGAACGCCGCCAGCAACTCCAGGCTGCTCTGGTCGAAGAGGCGTGACTCGCGGCGGCTATCCACATAGACCACGCCGACATGCTGTTCGCGCACATGCAACGGCGCGCACATCACCGAGCGGATGCCATAGCTGACGACGCTCTCGTTGAGGCGCAGGCGGTCGTCGGCCTGCGCGTCGAGCGTCACCAGCGGCTGCTGCGATATCCAGACCTGCTCCACAACACTGTGGCTGAGGTTCATCTGCTGCTCGCTGAGCGCCTGCCCCTGGCTGTTGCGCGCGGCGGTGTAGGCGAGCGCATGCTGCGTGTCATCCCACAGCAGGATGCCGCCACGTTCGGCGCGCACCACGTCTATCAGCAGCGCCAGCACGCGCCCCAGCAGTTCATCGAGGTCGTAGGAGCTATTGATCTGCTGGGCGATGGTGTAGAGCGTGGCGAGCTGGCTGCGCTCCGCGCCGATGGCCTCCAGGTTGCTGACGACCACATCAGCCGTCGCATTGAGCTGGCAGACGAGCTGGTCGAGGCGTCCAAGACGCTGGTCCGCCGCGCGCGCGACCTGAAGCGCATCGGCCAGCATGCGTGTGCGCGGGTCGCCCAGGTCGTTCGCAAAGGAGCCTTCGACGAACGGCTCCAGCGCGCGCGCATGGCGGTGCATGGAGCCAGCCAGTTCTTTCAGTTCGCGCTCGATGGCGACGAAATCAGCGCCCGCACGACTGCGCGCTGACGTGGCGCTCGCCATCGCTGGGCTGGAGGCGAGCGGACTGGCGCCGTTGAGCAGCACCGTGCGCTCATCGCTGACGTCGGTCTGGACGCCCTGCTGTCCAGCAGTGGTATCGGGTGGTGTTCCGGGGTCGCCAGCTACCATCGCGATCTCACCATTTTCGTGGATTCTACGCTCTCAGATGGGCCATTCGGAGGAAATGCAGCGCCTCGCGTGGGTTGTCGGCAGCCCGGCGCCGCATCAGCCGCAGTATATCACTCCTTTCCGCCGTGTCGAGCCTCAGGGACGAGCCGCGATGCGCAGCATGTGTAGCGAGCGGCGCTACTCGCTGCACGATTGTACCAGTGGAGGGGGTTCGCGTTGACCAGCGACCGGCTGCCGCATACACTGTCCGGTATGGCTGCATGACTGGCGCTGGCCATCGGCGGGTTGGTTGAGAGGAGGTCACTCGTGGCGGGTGATGCGAAGACACGGCGACGACCGACGGATGGCGCTGTCGTGGCGGAGGCTGGCCGCGAGGCGACACGCGCGCGCCGTGGCGGATTGCGCAGCCGTGGCCGCGAAAGCGGTGTCATCGGGCTGGTGGAGCGCGCCCGCCTGACACCCTCGCTGCTGGGCATGGGACTGCTGCTCGATCCGCTGCTCAGCGAGGCGCCGACCATGCGCAGCGCGCTGCTCAACCGCTCGCTCGACGACGCGCTGCGCATCGCCGGGGGACGCCTGGCCGCGAGCCTGGCTCCCAGCGTGTTGCAGGTATGGATCGCCGAGCCAGCCGTCTGGAGTGGCCCGCACGAACAGATTGGCGGCCTGGAACTCTTCCCCACGCTGCGGCTGCGTGTGCGCATGTCGGCGGCGACGCCGAGCGCAGCGCTCCTCGCCACCGACGGCGCGCCAGAAACGCTGGGGCCAGACGATGTACCCGCTGGCGTCACCGTCTCGCGTGAACCAGCGGCGACCGATCCGCTGATCGAGGAGATCGCGGCGACACGTCGTCCGCTCGTCCTCTTCACCGACGAGGAGCGGACCATCGCGGCGGAGTGGTTCAATCGCCTGCCAGCGCTGGGGCCATCCGGCGAGGATGCGGCGCAGGGGCCGGGTACGCTGCTGGCGTTGCCGCTGCGGGCGCGCGGACAGTTCCTTGGCGTGGTGGCGCTGGCGACCCGTCAACGTCTGGCGCAACGCCAGGTGACCGCGCTGGAGGAACTCTCTGACCTGCTGGCGCTGGCGGCGGATCGTGACCGCCTGCTGAGCTACTCGCGCACGCAGGAGGCGCTGGCGCAGACGATGGTGCGCCACGCTCCAGTGGCGATGGCGCTGCTGACCGGCTCCGACCATGTCGTCGCGCTGGCGAATCCGACGTTCTTCGACCTGCTCGGCGTGGAGGATAGTACGCAGGCGCTGGGCTATCCGCTGCACACGGTCATCACCGACCGCGCCGCGCGCTTCTCGACGATGCTGCGGCTCGACGCGGTGTACCACGGCTCGCAGCCACAGGCGATGATCGAACTGCCGATCCACCTGGGGCGCGGCATCACCTACTGGAACGTGACGACCTCGCCAGTGGTGGGCGAGGGTGGCGTCATCGGCGGGGTACTGGTGGCGGCGGTGGATGTGACCCGCCAGGTGACGGCGCGGCAACGCGCGCAGGACGCAGCGGAAATCACCCAGGAGCGCATCGAGCAGATGCTTGCCCTGCACAAGACGACCCTGGAGACCGCTAGCCAGGTTGGCGCCGACCCACGCGACCTG
Organism: Ktedonobacterales bacterium; assembly: GCA_025936795.1. Lineage (GTDB taxonomy): Bacteria > Chloroflexota > Ktedonobacteria > Ktedonobacterales > JADMIN01 > JAKAIY01. The sequence goes on from JAICSR010000035.1 coordinate 14,847, forward strand.
CTGGCCAGCATTCTGCGCCGCTCCATCACCCTGCTCAGCGCACAGGCGGGCGTCATCTACGCGCGGCGGCGGAGCGGCGATGAACTGGATGTCGTTGTCTCGGAGGGGCTGCGCCGCGACTATACCGGCAGCGTCATTCGTGTCGGCGAGGGACTGGCCGGGCAGGTCGCGCTGAGCGGGCAGGGACGCGTGATTGACGACTACCGCGCCTACCCGGCGCACAGCGCGATCTACGACGACGAGACGGTGACGGCGATCATCTCCGTGCCTTTGGCGCATCATGGGCAGGTGGTGGGCGTGCTCGATGTGCTCGACGACGCCGAGCGCCGCACCTTCACCCATGATAATCTATGGCTACTGGAACTCTTCGCCGCCCAGGCCGCCCAGGCGATGGAGAACGCGCGCATGTATGTGGAGCTGGAGAGCGCCTATCGCAAGCAGCGCGAGCTGGACGGCATGAAAGATGACTTCATCGCCACAGCCTCGCACGAACTGCGCACCCCGCTCACCGTCGTGCAGGGCTACCTCGAACTGCTGCATGAGGCGCCCATCATCCGGGGCGACTCACTCGCCAGCGAATTCGTCACGATGGCGGCTGATTCCGCCGAGGACCTGGCCGATGTCGCCATGCGGCTCTTGCAGACCTCACGCCTCGACACAGGGCGTCTGGAGCTGCGTCTCGCGCCTGTGCGGCTGGCGCAGGTGATCGAGGAGTCGCTGCGCTCATTCCGGGCGCTGCAAGCGGCGCAGGGCAAGACACATGAACTGACGATGGAGGCGCCCGACGACCTGTTCGCGCTGGCGGACCTGGGGCGACTGAAGGAGACGCTCAAGAACCTCATCAGCAACGCCATCAAATACAGTCCAAATGGCGGGCGTGTCTGTGTGCGCTGCTCACCCGCAGGCTTCGACCCAGCAGCGCTGGCGGCTGAGCAGGCAGTCATGGGCGCCGCTCCCGGCGCCGACACGCAGGATGATGACCCGTGCGCGCCGCTGCCTGCCGTGGTGGAGGCGGCGCGCACGCAGCCCTACCACCTCATCCTGGTCAGCGACGATGGCATGGGCATCCCGGCGGCGGAGCGGCCACAGCTGTTCGGGCGCTTCTCCCGCCTCGATTCCGCGCGTGAGAGCCAGATTCGCGGCGTTGGCCTGGGCCTCTACATCTGTCGCCAGACGCTCCGCGCAATGGGCGGCGACATCTGGCTGAGCGAGAGCGAGCCGGGCAAGGGCAGCGTCTTTGCCTTCGCGCTACCCGCCGCGGGTGCGCCCACCGCGCCCACCACCGGCGACGCATGAGCAGGCGCCCAGCGGCCAGCGATGGGGCCAGCGTCGCCCGCCTGCGCTATCGGCTGGGGCGTCGCTTCGCGCTACGCGATCTGTCGCTGCGCCTGGAGGGAGCCGACCGCGCATGGGGTGTCACACTGCCCGCCGACCCGGACGCCCCGCTCGACCAGATGGCCGCGCGCCAGAAACTGCGCCCGCCAGCGGACGCTCAGGCGCCTCCAGACGCGCTACCCAACGAGAACGACAGCGCGCGGCGCAGCGGAACGCGCGCGCGCGCGGCGGCGGTGGCCCGCGCGACGGTAGCAGGGGGCGCGCACCTGCCATACTGGGCGCTGCTATGGCCCAGCGGCCTGGCGCTGGCGGAGGCGTTGCTGGCCGACCCTGCATGTGCGCAGGGCAAGCGCGCGTTGGAGCTAGGCTGTGGGCTGGGCGTCACGGCGGCGGTGGCGCTCGTGTTGGGCGCTCGCCTCACCATCAGCGATCTCTTCGACGATGCGCTGCTCTTCGCCGAGTACAACACGCGACGTTGCGCCGGGCAGGCCCCCGCCACGCTGCTGCTGAACTGGCGCACCCCCGCTGGGCGCGAGCGCCTGCTGAGCGCGGCGCCCTTCGATCTGCTGCTGGCGGCGGATGTGCTCTATGAGCCGGAAGACCTGGAGCCGCTGCTGGCGCTGGCTCCGGCGCTGCTGGCTCCCGGCGCGCCGTTCTGGCTGGCCGAGCCGGGACGCAAAGCCTCGCGCGCCTTCGTGGCGACAGCGCTCGCGCGCGGCTGGCGCGATCAGCCTGGCGTCGCCGAACGCGCCTGGCCACCCGATGGCGATGTGACACGCGTCGTCGTCCACCGCTTCACGCTGCCCGGCGAGGTCAATGGCTGACGCGCCCGCTTCTCAGGCGGTTGGCGCGGGGATGCGTGGCAGGCAGAAGTGGAAACGCGCGCCCTGCCCCAGACGACTCTCGACCCAGATGTCGCCGCCCATCGCCTCTACATACTGGCGGCAGATCCAGAGGCCCAGCCCGGTTCCCCGCACGGGCGTCACCAGCGATTGCGCCAGCCGCACAAACTTCTGGAAGAGCTTCGCCTGATCCTCGATGGAGATGCCAGGGCCGTCGTCCTCGACCGTCACCACCACCCATTCCTGCGCGTCGTCACCAGGGGAGAGTTTCCTGCCCTCTGCGGCGAGGCTGGGGCGCGCGACGATTCGCCCGGCGATGCGGCACGTCTTGCCTGGCCCGGCGTACTTGATGGCGTTGCTGATGAGATTCGAGAAGACCAGCGGCAGCCGCTCATCATCACCGTTGACCCAGAGATCGTCGGCCAGGCGAATCTGGATGCGCTCCTTCGCCTCCGGCGCCTGCGCGCCTGCCGCATCGGTGGCGCATACCCGTAGATTGATTGGTCGTGGCGAGATGCGCAGCGGCTGCGTGCTCATGCGGTTCGCGTCGGCGAGCATGCTGATCATGCCCGCGAGTTGCAGCGTCGCCTGGTGAATCTCGCCTGCGAATTGCTGCAGCTTCTCCTGATCGAGCTTGTGGCCATGCTTGTTGATGAGGGTGACATAGCCCTCGATGGCCGTCAGCGGCGTGCGGAACTCATGCGATACGGTCAGGATGAAGTCATCTTTCAGGCGGTCGAGTTCCTTCAACTGCTCGTAGGCGCTCTCTACCTCGGTGTAGAGGCGCGCGTTGCTGATGGCGATGGCCGCCTGGCTCGCCAGCCCTTGCAGCAGCCCGATCTCAGCGGCGGAATAGCGCTGCGAGCGGTGCGGCGTAAACACGATCAGCGCGCCGAGGCGCTTCTCTTGCTGCGTGATGGTCGCGCCGAGCAGCGATGTGACTCCCACGCGCGCCAGCTTGGCGGTCGCTGACTCAGGCGCGCCCGCGCCAGGAGCTTCTGTCTCGCGCTTCAATCCCTCGTCGATCACGAAGGTCGCCTCCGCCATGCGCCGCCCGATGTCGCTCCATGTGAGCGGGATGCGCGTCTCCAGCAGCATCGGCTGCGCCTCGCCCTCTGAATGGAAGACAGCGCGGCAGACCAGGTCGTTGGTTCCATCCTCGCAGAGGAAGACCGCGCAGACCTGCGCAGATGTCAGCAGCGTCGCTTGCTCGGCCAGCGCCCTGAGGGTCGCCTGCTCGTCCAGCGAGGCGTTGACGGTCTGCACGGCGTTGTTCAGCGCGGAGAGTTGCTGGCGCTGCCCGCGCAGTTGATCCACCGAGTGACGCGCATCCTCCACCAGACGGGCATTCTCGATGAAGGTGGCGGCGGCCAGCGCCAGCGCCTCGAAGAGCGCGGCGGCGTCGGCGTCGAAGGCGTCGGGCTGAGGCGAGGTGACGACGAATGCGCCAGTGATGCGCCCGCCAGAGATCAGCGGGGCCGCCAGCGCCGAGCGCGCAGCCGCCTCCTGGCTCCAGCCGAGGCTGGCGAGCGCGCCGGGCGTCCCACCCTGTGGCGACCGCTCGTGAACCAGCTCGCCGTCGAGCGCATGCAAGA